>JAYVVR010000480.1:0-2645 GCA_043786835.1 Armatimonadota bacterium
GCCGCCGACAAAACAGCCGCTGCGCACTTTTTAGAGACGCAGGGGATTGGCGTATCAGAAAAAGTGGCTGTGCTTGCGCCGCTGACGACCTGGCCGACCAAATGCTGGCCGTCAGACCGCTATGCCGCGCTTGCCGACACACTGGCAGTGGAGCAGCACTGCCGGGTGGTGCTGATCGGCGCAAAAAACGAAGAAGAAACATTGAGACAAATTGCCGGGCAGATGACAGCCCCGGCGGTTATTGCTGCCGGGGCGCTTTCGTTCCGCGAAGCCGCCGCATTGATCAGCCACGCCCAGCTTCTGGTCAGCGGCGACACCGGCCCGATGCATGTGGCCGCCGCTGTTGGAACCCCGCAGATCGCACTGTTCGGCGCGACTTCGCCTGCATGGTACGGCCCGCGCACTGCCCGCGCCGTCTCGCTCCTGCATGAGGTTCCCTGCGGGCCGTGTGACCAAAAAGAGTGTTCACAGACAGGTGAAAACTACCTGCGCTGCCTGAACTTAATCACGGCTGACGAAGTGCAGGCCGCCGCAGTTTGCCAGCTTGGAATGTTGCTTTAATGCCCTTTCTGGAGAGTATAGTGCCGCTGACGCCAAGTAATCCGCCGATGCAGCGGTGCCTGATGCGCCGCCGGGATGCACCGCAGTGCATCTTGATTGTCAAGTACGGTGCGCTTGGCGATATTTTGATGACGATGCCGCTTTTGACTACCCTGCGCGGCGCTTATCCCGACGCCTATATCACCTGGATTGTCGAACATAGTACGTTTAACTCCCTGGCTGCCAATCCCTGCATTGATGAACTGTTAGTGTGGGACAGCAGCTACTGGCGTGATATGATCCATTTGCGCTGCCTGAAACCGATTACCGTCACTGAAGCGCTCTTGGCGGCGGCGAAGCTGCTGGGGCCGACCCGAACATGAAGCGTGTTCTCATTATCAAGCTCTGGGCGCTCGGCGATTTGCTGATGGCGACGCCGCTGGTCACAGCATTGCAGGGTACGTATCCCGACATCCAGATTACCTGGCTGGCGGATAATCTCAATGCTGAACTGTTAGAAGGACAGCCGGGGATTGACGTAGTGCGAATTGACTCCGGGTTCTGGCGGCGCAAGCTCCGCAAAGGCCGCGTACTCGGCTGGCTTGAAGAGGCGCGGTTCTGGCGGCGGGAGCTGGGGCGGAGACAGTTTGATGCTGTGATCAACTGCCACGCCGAGCTTTGGTGGACGCGGGTTCTATGTGCTGCTCCAATACAGGTCGGTCTCTTTCACGCCGCGCACCCGTCGGCGCTGCGTCGTTTGTATACGCACCCGCTGCCGAAGCCCAAAAACGTCCATAACACGGATTACTATTTGGAAGGCGCTGGGATGCTTGGCCTGAACGGGCCGTTTGACCGGCAGATGCGCTATACGGTTCTGCCGAGTGCCCAGACGGAGGCATCGGCGTTTCTGGCAACTGCCGCTGGTTATGATCCCAAACTGCCGCTAATTGTCCTTCACGCCGGCACGAGCCAGGAGCCGAAATCGTGGCTGCCTGAGAACTTCGCCGCCGTTGCCGCTGCCCTGTCACCGGGCTTTAATATAGTGCTGACAGGAAGTCCAAAAGAGCAGCCGCTGACCGAAAAGATTTGCGCCTTGCTGCCGCCGGGAACACGTCTGCCTTTAATTGCGGCAGGGCATCTAAGCGGCACCGGCCCGTTTGCGGCTCTCATCGCGCAGGCGGCGGCAGTCGTGGCCGGCGATACGCTGGCGCTGCATTTGGCGTCCGCGCTGGAAACGCCGCTTGTCGGGATTTACGGCGGGTCGCGACCCGGTGACAACCGGCCGCTGTTCGGCCCGCAGGCGCTGCTGTATGATGATACGGTTCCGTGTGCGCCCTGTTACAAAGAGCGCTGCCCCTTGCGCGGCACTGACCATCTGCGCTGCCAGCGAGCGGTGACACCGGCCCAGGTGCTGGCGGCGCTGGCGCGGCTGCTGATTTAACCCGTGCCTCTTAACTGCTCAAAGGAATAACCCATGCAAAATGTCCGTCTCCCTAGTTATCCTAATCATGTCATCGGCGACGGCAATCCGTTGGCCGTTATTGCCGGACCGTGCGTCATTGAAAGTCTAGACTTGTGCCGCGAAGTGGCGACCGAGGCGAAAGCCGCCTGCGATGCGCTTGGCCTGCCGTTTATCTTCAAAGCCTCATTTGACAAAGCCAACCGCACATCGTCGGGATCGTTTCGGGGTGAGGGCTTAGAAAAGGGCTTGGAAGTGCTGGCGGCGATTAAAGCCGAGTTTGGGGTTCCCGTGCTGACCGACGTTCATGAGACATGGCAGATTGCGCCGGTCTCGGAAGTGGTGGACGTACTGCAAATCCCGGCGTTTCTGTCTCGACAAACCGACCTGCTGCTCGCGGCGGGCGAAAGCGGGCGGGTCGTGAATGTCAAAAAAGGCCAGTTTTTGGCCCCGTGGGACATGAAGAATGTTGTCGAAAAGATCCGGGGGACAGGCAATAATAATTTATTGCTCACAGAGCGGGGCGCGTCTTTCGGCTACAATACGCTGGTAGTTGACATGCGTTCGCTGCCGATCATGCGGGCTTTGGGCTGCCCTGTGGTCTTCGATGCCACCCACTCAGTCCAGCAGCCGGGTGGAGCGGGGA
>JAYVVR010000481.1:0-7532 GCA_043786835.1 Armatimonadota bacterium
GCGAGGAACGAGACGGGAGGGGTTCCTAATCCAGCGGCTCCGGGTCCCGCTGACGCCCCGACTCACGCCGGATATCGGCGTCTGTACCGCCGTAAGCCAGGGCTTCGGCAGGGATCTGCCGGTGCCAGATGACCCGGCCCAGCCAGGTCGAGAAATTGTCGAACAGCAGGTAGCCGCAGGGGACAATAATCAGGGTTAAAATCAGTGACAGGATAATGCCGCCGATGACCGAGACACCTAAAGACTGCCGGAAGCCCGCACCGCGTCCGAGCGCTAGAGCCGTCGGCAGGGTTGAGACGATAATCGTAAATGTCGTCATCAAGATTGGCCGCAGACGGATTGGGGCGGCTTCTAAAATCGCGTCGATTCGCTTGTAGCCGCGTCCGCGCAGGGTATTTGTGTAGTCAACCAAGAGAATAGCGTTCTTGTTGACGATCGCGTTCAGATACACGATGCCGATCATGGCGATGAGTGACAGCGGCTCGTGCGCGATGGTCAGCGCGATAATCGCCCCGGCCCATGCCTGCGGCAGCGACAGCATGATCGAAAGCGGATAGATCATGTTGTTGAACAGAGCCGCCATCAGCATATAGGTCAGAATAATCCCCAAAAAGAATGCCGTGCCTAAGTAGCCGATTTCGCGCCCGATAGTCTGCGATTCCCCGCCGAGCGAGTAAGTTACCTGGCCCAAGTCCATCGTTTTCAGTTTCGCGTCAATCTGTGCGCCGACTGTCCCTGGTGGGTAGCCGGGACGCAGGTAAGCTGTTACGGCGATTTTGCGCTGGCGATTGAGGCGGTCAATCTTGACCGGGCCGGATCCCTGAGTAACGCTTGCGACATCACCGAGATGAATGGGACTGCCATTCTGGTAGCCGACAATCACCTGGGAAATCGTCCTCGGGTTGTTTCGGTCGTTGTCGGCAAGCTGAACCCGGATGTAATATTGCTGGCCGTCGGCGGGGTCCCGGTACTGGTACTGCTGGTTACCCGCCACCGAGTCGGCGAGGGCCGACGCGACCTGCTGCAAGGTCAATCCGAACTCCGGGGCTTTTATCCGGTCGAGCCGCACTTCCACTTCCGGCTGGCTGTTTTTGAACGAGTTGTCTACGTTGTAAGTGCCGGTGGTGTCGGTAATCAGCTTTTGGACAACTTTTGTTGCCGCTTGAAGCTGGATGAAGTCCGGGCCGGTCAGGTCAATCTCGAGCGGCGGTGCGCCTCCGCCGAAGCCGCTGACATTAGCGGGCTGGATCCGTGCGCCGGGGATATTTTTGGTCAGCGCTGCGACCTGGTTGGCAACATCCACATCGGCGCGGTCCCGCAAATGCTCATGCCTCCAAAACTGAAGATTGTCGAGAATACTCCGGCGGTCGTACAGCGTTAGATCCACATGCGCGTACTGGGTTCCGGTGGCGTTCTGGCCCGGTCCGGCATCGCCGACCGTCGTGGAGACAAACTTCGTGTCATCTTTGATTTCCGGCGTATTCTGGATGACGTTCTGGATTTTATTAGTTACCGCTTCGGTAAATGCCAGCGACGAGCCTGCTGGGGCCTGCACGAGAACAGATACCTGGCCCTGGTCCTGGTCCGGGGCAAATCGGAAGCCCAGGTTCTTGCCGAGCAGTCCGAAAATGGCGAACAGGAACAGATTTCCGGCGAGAAGCACCAGTACCGGACCGCGCAGCAGCCAGCTTCCAAAGCCCTGAATCACCCGCACCGGCAGCCCAGGTGCTTGGCCCCCCGCAGTCTGATAGCGAGGGACATACGCAAATGTCAGCGCCCCGCGCAGTACACGGCGGTAAAAATCCTCAAAGCGCAGAAATCCCCGGTCGAACGCGCCCGCAAAACCCCGGCTATACTCGTTCTTGTCACCTTTTTTGTACCACCGGGCCGCCAGCATCGGGGTTAGCGTAAACGAGACAAAGAGGGAAAAGAGCGTTGCAAACGCGACTGTAATTCCAAATGACCGGAAGAACTCGCCGATGACGCCGCCCATAAAGCCAATTGGCAGGAAGACAACTAGGTCAACGCAGGTCAGCGTAATCGCCGCGTAGCCGATCTCCGAGCGTCCATTGATCGCCGCCACATGCGGCTCCTCGCCCATGGCAAGGTGCCGGTTGATGTTTTCCAGGACAACAATCGAGTCGTCCACGAGAATGCCGACTGCAAGCGACAGGCCAAGCAGCGACAGCGTGTTCAGCGTGAAGCCGAGCGCGTACATCGGCAGGAAGGTCGCAATCATCGAAGTCGGGATGGCGATAGCAATAATGATCGTGCCGCGAATGTTGTGCAGGAAGATGAACACAACCAGCACCGCAAGCAGAGCGCCCAGCACCAGTGAGACGACGACGTCGTTCAAGTTCGAGTTGACCGTCTCGGATTGGTCGGTCGAAATCGTGAACGTGATGTCCGCCGGCAGGATTTTCTCGAGCTTTTTGAGCTGGGTCTTGACCCCCGCGACGGCGGCGAGCGTGTTGCCGTCGGTCGTCTTTAACACGTCAATGCCGATGGATGGCTGACCGTTCAGGAACGCGTCCTCGGTGCGCTCCGAGCCGGTGTCGAGAATGGTTGCGATATCGCTGAGTGCAATAACTTGATTGCCCGTTGACGCCGCACCGGAGGCTGCCATCCCCAGTGCTCCGGTCGCTGCCGTCCCTGCTCCGGCCCCAGACGTGCCGCCGAAGTTCAGTTTTAAAGCACGGATCTCGTCCACGCTGGCAAACTCGCCGATCAGCCGGACATTGTAATACTGGCTGCCGGACTGAATAAAACCGCTTGCGACGTTGACATTGGCATTACCGATGGCCTGAGCAAGCTGAGAGATTGTGATGCCGTAGGCTGCGAGCCGGCTGGCGGAGACGGAGACGCGGATTTCGCGCAGAGCGCCCTGGGCGACACCGACGGAGCCGACATCAGTGGCTTGTTCAAGGGCAGGCTGAACAATGTTTGTTGCCAGCGACTGAAGCTCTCGTTCAGGCCGTGTCTTGCTCTGCATGGCGATGTGCATGACCGGCTGGCCACTGGTATCGGCCTTCAGAACCGCAGGAGAGTCGGCGGCAGTCGGCAGTTTTTTACGGATGGCATCCACTTTCTGGATGATATCGGCGTCGGCGGTGTCCAAATTAGTGCCGAAGAAGAACTGGATCGAGACGGTCGAGATGCCCTGCTCGGAGTAGGAGTCAATCTCTTGTACCCCGGAAACGCCGGAAATAGCGTCCTCAATCGGTTTTGTGACCAGCGTTTCCATTTCCTGCGGGTTGGTACCGGCGTAGGTTGTGCGAATGGTGACGCGCGGGAAGTCTACTTTCGGGTTCAGCTCGGCGGGCAGCTTGAAGTAGGAAATAATTCCCAGTACGAGAAAGGCGGACACCATCATCAAGATGACAACAGGGCGGGAGATCGCAAGGCGTGTCAGTCCCATAAAAACCTCAATATTTCTAGCAAAGCAATCAAGTCGTGTTGAAGAGTCCCCCCCAGCCCCCAATAATGGGGGAGTCTGAATCTTCTGTATGGCTCCCCCATTATTGGGGGCTGGGGGGCGTGACTATTGTGTCGCAAGCCCCGCGCCGACACCGTTTGCGGCAGTCTGGACGCTGACGGCCTGGCCGGGCTGAAGCTGTCCCTGGCCGACGGTGATGAGCTGGTCGCCAGGGACGAGGCCGGACGTAATCTCGGCCTGGGTGGCAGTCACAATGCCGGTGCCGACTTTGCGGGCGACGGCTTTATTACCGGGACCGACGACATAGACCTGCTGCGGCGGCAAAGTCGTTCCGCCGGTCGCGGTGCCGATACTCGATGCGGCAGACGCGTCACTGCTGACTGGCACGAGGGCGCTGACCGGCACAACGACGACATTTCGATGCACATTCGCAAGCAGCGAGCCGCGAGCAAACATACCGGGCCGGAGCGCATTGGTCGGGTTCGGCACTGCCACCCGGAGTGTAAACTGCCGGCTGCCGTTGCTGGCGGCGGGGTAAACAGCAGCGACGACACCATTGAACTGCTTCCCCGGCAGGGCGTCCACGTTGACCAGCACAGAGTCGCCGACAGTGGCCTCGGAAAAGTCTGTTTCTGAGATGGTAGGCTCGTAGTAAACCGTATTGACATTCACAATCCGCATCAAATTGTTTCCCGGCGAGGCGATTTGGCCCGGCTCGGATTCGCGGGCGGCGATGATGCCGTCAATCGGCGACTTAATCTGGGTGTAGCTGACTTGCTGCTGATCAAACGCCAGTGTCGCCTGCTGCTGCTGGACTGCCGAGCGGGCCTGCTGCAAGGCGGCCTGGGCGGCGGCAATGTCGTCGCGCCGAAGCTGAACCTGCTGCTGGTTCGCAATCGCCGTCTGCAAGTTGGCCTGCTGCTGCTGAAGCTGGGCGAGTGCGGCGGCAATGTCTTCTGATTGGCTGCCCTGAATAGTCAAAGACAAGGACTGCTGCTGATTGGCATAGGTCTGTGACTGAACCGTGTAGTTGGTCTGCGCCGTGTCGAGATCGGCCTTTGCGATTGCGCCCTGAGCAAACAAACTTTTATCCCGATTCAGGATAATCAGTGCATTGTCCAAATTGGCTTTCGCGAGAAGAAGCTGGCTTTTGCCCTGCAGCACCTGCTGGGGTCGGGAGCCGCCTTTGATCTTCTGGTAGTTCTGGCTGGCACTGGCGACTTGGGCATGCGCCTGAGCGACTGCCGATTTCGCAGTCTGGATACTCAGTGTGTAGTTGGTCTGGGCCTGCGAGACTTTGGCGATGTTCGAGCTGACATTCGCCTGCGCTTGGCTGATATTGGCCTGCGCCGCCCGGACGTTGGCCTCCAAATCAGTGGCGTCCTGCTGGACGATCACCTGCCCGGCCCGGACCGTCTGGCCTTCGCGGTAGTTCACAGCCGTGACCCGTCCGCTGACTCGTGCCGAGAGCTGAACGTCTTGCAGCGCAGCAATGGAGCCTGTTACCAGAACTGAGTTTGCGATTGTCCCGCGCTGGACAGCCATGGTTTCGACGGGCAGAGGGGCATTCTGCCCGGCTCCGCCGCCTTTTTTGCTGCTGCTACCGTCTGCACCTTTTTTCGGGCCGCATCCGGCTAGCGCTGAAACTAAAAATACGCCGGCAAGTGCCGCTGCGGCACACTGTTTGGTCATGTAATCGTGTTTCTCCTGAAACTTGAGGATTGTATAGAAACACTCCGGAAGTGCCCTCTGGCCCCCAATAATGAGGGCCAGGGGGCATTCCTGGCTTCTTATACAGCCTCTTCACTTCCCTAGCGCCCACCGAGGGCGCGAATAAGCTGGGCGAGAGAAGTCTGGTAATCGTACTGCGCGTTCAGCAGGTTCGACCGGGCCTGGGCAAGCTGGGCCTGGGCATTGACGACATCTAAAATAGTCCCGATGCCGTTTTGATACCGAACATTCGATAAGCGGTACGCTTCAGCGGCCTGCTGGGCGCCGAGACCTGCCGAGGACGCACGGGTCTGGGCGTCATTGATGTTTGAGAGCGCTTGACGCACTTCAATGGCGACATTTTCCTGAAGCTGGCCCTGCGTCACCTGCTGCGAGCGTAAATCCGACTCGGCTTCTTTGGTTTTCGCCCGCGATGTCCCGCCGTCATATAAGGGAATGCCGAGGACTGCCGAAATGCTGGCCGTGCTGTGCGAGCCGTTCGAGACATAGCCGCTGTAGTTGCCCGCGCCGACAAAGCTCAGCGACGGCAGCAGGCTGGCTCCGGCCAGCTTGACCAGGCGTTTGGCGATCAAAACATTGTTGCTTGCCTGTTTCAGCTCCGGGCGGTGCGTCAGCGCAGTCTGGGTCAGTGCAGTTTTGTCGAATGTTTGATTGAGCGGCGGCAGCGCTGGAATCTGCAAGGCAAGCGGCGTGTCGGCGTCCAATCCCAATAAATTGTCTAAGTTGACCTGGGCCAGTGTCAGCGTGTTCCGGGCCGACGACATTTGCTGCTGGGCGTTCGAGAGTGTTGTCTGCGCCGTCAGCAGGTCGAACTGCGCCGCCGCGCCTGCCGTCACTCGTGCCTGGGTAACGCGGACACTTTCCTGGTCGGCGGTCACCTGCTGGGTGAAGACCGCGACCTGTTCCTGGTCGCGCAGGACATTGAAGTACTGGTCTTTGACCGACAGCGCGGTCTCATTCTGCACCCGCTCTAAATCTGTGACGTAAAAATCGCGTGCAAACCGCTCGACATCCTGCGCCGCCGGCACGAGGTTGAAGATATCAATGCCCTGTGTGACCGAGAGCCGGGCGCTGTAATTGTTCTTCTGGCCGCCGGTGCCGGTGTTGAATGACCCATTGCCTGGCTGCTGCCCCGTTCCTGTCCCGGTTGTATCACGCGGGCTCACTTTGCCTGCTGCCGAATAGCGCTGCATGATCGGCGGCAAGCCCACCCCGCCGCCACTGACTTTGGAAGTCGGCCCGGTGGTTCCGAATGTGCCGGTAGTCGACCCCGTGCCTGTCGTTCCCGATCCCGTGCCTGTCGTTCCCAATCCCGTGCCTGTCGTCCCCAATCCCGTGCCAACTCCCGTGCCGCTTGCCCCCGAAGTTCCGCCGAGTGTTGTGTTGGTTGGCGTCGTATTTGTCGTCCCTGTTCCAGCCCCTGTAGACGTGTTTGTCGTCGTCGTACCGGTCGAAGTCGCGCCGGTCCCGGTGGCTGTTCCGCCGCCGCCGCTTGAGACCACTCCGGTGGCATTGCCGCCGCCGGTGTCTATAATCACTGGGATTGTGCCGCCGCCGGGCAGGGTTCCGGTGGAATTGCTGCCGCCTGCTGCCGTGCCGAAGGCTTTGTTGCTTGAGAATGTGTCTACCAAGTCCACACGGACAACCGGCAAGCCGCCGGCATTAGCTTCCAGAATTAGCTGCTGGGCTTTCAGCACCTTCTCGCGGGCGAGCCGGACTGACGAGTTATTGTTCAGCGCAATCGCCAGCACTTGATCGAGTGTCAGTGTCCGTGCCGCTGGGGGTGTCTGCGCGGACAGCGGCATCGGAGAAGCCGCAAAAAGGCCCGCCGCCAGCCCTGCGGCCTGTCTTACCCAAACAAACTTTGTCAAGAAGCGTCGTCCTCCGTCTTTGCCGGGCGCACACTGCCCAAAGCAATCTCCTGTTCCATCTCCGACAGGTCCGAAAGAATGGTCGTCATGAACTCCCGCAAAGCTTCAATTTTGATCAGCATCAAACCGCGCTCGTGCGGAGCGCCCATAATCAAAATCTTGTCGCCGGTTTCGATAGCGTACCGTTTGCGGGCCTCTACTGGAATGACAATCTGCCCGCGCTCGCCGACAGTCGCCGCACCGTAAAAATGATCCTTCAGCGAGAACTCTTTCGTGTCGTCAGGCATGGTTTATTATTTCTCGCAAAAATGAAAATCGTGTGAAGAAGTGTGTGAGGGCACATTAATCATGTAAATCACACACAATATACCCATTGTGAGCCAATCGGAAACGAATGTCAAGCATACGAGGGAACCCCTAATACCAAAACTCTGTTGAAGCGGCAGAGGACTCTGACGTGTTTCAGCATTTGCGCGAAGACATTCAAACGATTT
>JAYVVR010000482.1:0-2632 GCA_043786835.1 Armatimonadota bacterium
GCCGACCTCGTTCACACCCCCGGAAGCGCTGGCTCTGCGGCTTGCCGGAACCAGTTTTGCAGGCCAAGCCGGGTCGGTTTACAAAGACGCGCTGGCATCAGCCCTCAAAAAGATAGACTTGGTGCTGCCTCGACGCATTGCCGCCGAAGTCAAAAAAGCCGGCGAGCGCGTGTCGGTCGGCCTGCCGGTCGTGCGCGACTTCTCCGCCGACATCTACCAAAATCTCGAAATGGCGATTGTCCGGCACCACCCGGTAGACATCACTTATTTGTCGCGGACCCGCCCGGAGCCGACGAAGCGGCGCGTGGACCCGTATGGCCTGACGTATAAGATAGGAGCCTGGTACTTGGTCGGCTACTGCCACCTGCGTCAGGGCATTCGGACCTTCGGCCTTGACAGGATCAAGTGGATGCGGGTGCGCGAGGAGGGGCGTTTCCAGTATCCCTCCGACTTTGATCTCGCGGAATGGCTGGCAAAAGGCTGGCAGCTCCAGGCGGGCGGTGAGCCGACCGAAGTAGTTGTGCAATTTGACGCCGAAGTCGCAAGCTGGATTGCGAACAGCCACTGGCACACCAGCCAGCGCGTTGAAAAGCAGCCTGACGGCAGCTTATTGTTTCGGGTGACGGTACAGGGCTACGAGGAAATGCTTTACTGGGTGCTGTCATTCGGCGCTCAGGCCGAAGTCCTAGAACCAACACCCCTGCGTGCCGCCGTCGCCGAGTCTGCCCGCAAGATGGCGCTTCGGTATTCAGAACCCCTCCCGCTCGTTCCTCGCTCCCTCCCCTATTAGGGAAGGGCAATACAGAGTAGAAGCCCCTGTCTCCTATCGAGAGGCAGGGGCTTTCGTTTATTGGTCCTAAATTGTCTTTAGCCCTTCCCTAATAGGGGAGGGAGCGAGGAACGAGCGGGAGGGGTTCTTGACTCTTATCCCGCAGGCGATGGCTTATTCATCAGCTTGTTCCAGATTTCGTAATCCACGGCCTTCTTAGGAACCAACAGCTCTTCGTGAACTTCTTCTTCGCCGTGCGCGATCAGCTCACCTCGATCGGGCGTCCGCAGATCAAAGTAGACATCGCCCTGCTTTAGGCGTGTTCCCGGCGAGGCAAAGAACAGACGACGAAGCTCGTCTTTGTGCCACTCAGGCAGCATCGCATAGACGGCTTTGATTTCTGTGCCCTCGATGAGGTCTCCACCCGGCTTTATCATCCCCTGCTGTCCGGTATGGCTGTCGCCGTGCAGGGCTGCTTCGTTCAGCACGTCTTCCCCAAGCGCCTCGTCCCGCGCAATCTTCCGCATCTTGTCTGTATGCTCGAAAGCATGTTTTGTTTCTTTGTCTTGAGACATGGTGTTCCTCCGCTTATAAACAGGGTTTACCCGAAAACCGGAGAGCGGGAAACACGCTCTGATTCCTGTAGCAATTGGCGCCTGGTGGAGGCGTGTCCGCGAATCTAATACGAGAGATTTGTCGCTCGGGTCCCTGCGGCTCTTAATGCTCGGCGGGCATCAGGAATCCGACTTTCCAGGTGCGGGTGAAGTGCAGGCGCTTGTCGAGAAGCTGAAAGCGGGCGGCGTCTTCAGGCGTAAGCTGGACGGCGTCTTTAGCGGGGCCGAGGACAGCGATCGCCGTGAGGATCAGCGGGTTGGTGCCGCCAACACCAGCCGCCGCCGAGTCAACAGTCCAGTAATAGCGGACAATGGACTCCTCTTGAACTTCGTCCGGAGTTGGAACATGGGAGCGGTCCGGATACAGTAGAGTCGCGTCGGGAGCAGTTGCATAGATAGCCGGGGCGGGCGAGCGGCTGATATCGGGCAGGGAGCGGGCGTCAATCAAAATGCCCGTGTAAGCGTCCAGGTTCTCGGAAATCGGAACCGGCGCGACAACCGAGGCGGGCGACAATTCGGGGGCAGGCAGGACACGGATGCGGTCGGCTTCGACAAGGCCGCCGGGCTGCAAGACACCGACCAGATGGACACGCATTCCGTGGGACAGATCCGAGGTCAAGCCGGCCCGCTCTGTGCCGTGCAGGATAATATCGGTCTGGCGAGTGTCTGCCGTGTACCGCTTGTCGTCATCGCCGAGCAGCGTGACCTGGCCGTGGGCCGCGTCCACGTCCCGGACAAGCGCATCAAGTGTGAACTGCGGCCCGGCGATCACGGCGACGGGGGGCGGAGTCGGGGAGACCGACCGCGCAGGGGCAAGCTTGGGGGCCGGGTCGGGAATGACGCTGAGATGGTCGGCTTCAAGCAAGTCGCGGCCGAGCAGCGTACCGGCGACCCGCACCCACATCCCGTGCGAAAGGCTTGCCGTATCGCCGGGTCTGCTGTCTAGAAGCTTGATGTCCGCGCCGTAAGCATCCACGACGTAGCGATGATCATCTGCCCCACCGACGACTATACGGTCATCGCTAACGGACTGCACGGTTCCGGTGACGACAAAGTTTTCCGACCGCTGAAATGGGGTCAAATCGTCATCGGCATAAGTGGCCAACGGCATCGTTAAAAAAAGTATTCCAAGCGCGAGGCAAATGCCTCCGAGTTTTTGGTTCATAATCATGTCATTTCTATCTGAAAAGAGCCGAGAAATAAAATCCAATTGTCGGTTTATTATACAGCACTTTGCAGGGCGAAATTC
>JAYVVR010000483.1:0-2627 GCA_043786835.1 Armatimonadota bacterium
CCGGTCCTAGTCACTCATGGCCCTTCCCTAACAGGGGAGGGAGGCGAGGGACGAGACGGGAGGGGTTCTTAATGCCGCGACTCATCAATCCCACGGCCAAACGAGCCGAACCGGATGCTTCGGATAAAGTCTAGGATATAGTCGCGCTCGGCGCTTACTTCAACTTCGTTTTCAATCGCTTCGACGGCCTGCGACATATTCATCTGCGATCGGTACAAGAGCTTATAGGCTTGCTTTAAATCAGCGCGGACGGGCGACGAGACACCGGAGCGACGCAGACCAATAATGTTTAAATCAATCACTTTGCAGGGGCGGCCGTCACCCATCATGAACGGCGGGATGTCCTGGACAACTTTTGAGTAGCCGCCGATCATTGCCAGCCGCCCAATCCGAACAAACTGATGGACGCCGACAAAGCCGCCGAAGTTCACGCGCTCTTCAACGACGCAGTGGCCGGAAATCCCGGTCGAGTTCGCCATCGTGATGCCGCTGGCAATCTGGCAGTTGTGGCCGATATGGCAGTAGGCCATGAGAAGATTGTTGTCGCCGATACGTGTTTCGTTGCCCGCACCCGCCGCCCGGTGAATGGTAACGTGTTCCCGGATAATATTGTTATCGCCGATAATCAAAAAGCTTTTCTCGCCCTTGAACTTGCGGTCCTGCGGGATGCCGCCGAGAACCGCGCCGGAAAAGACGTCGCAGCCGGTGCCGAGTGTCACATACGGCTCAATAACGGCATGGGCGCGGAGCCGGGTGTGATTGCCGATGACGGCTTCTTCGCCGACGACGACATACGGCCCAATTTCGACATCGGTGCCGATCTGGGCGCTGGGGTCAATACACGCTGTGGAATGGATGCTCATGCAGGATAGGTGTCTTTTCGTTGATTACAGGGCGGAAGTGAGGGGTGCCGGCAGGGGCAGAACTAAGGCGAACATAATCTCCGCTTCAGCGGCTTCCTCGCCGCCGACCCTAGCGACGCATTTCACTTTGCCCATGTTGCCGCGCAGACGCAGCAGCTCCACTTCCACTTCGAGCGTGTCGCCTGGAACAACAGGCCGGCGGAACTTGGCATTGTCTACAGTCCCGATATAGGCCAGCTTGCCTCTGTGCTCTTCGACCGACAGAATCATCACGCCGCCGATCTGAGCCATGACTTCAATGATCAAAACACCCGGCATGATCGCACGCTGGGGGAAATGGCCCTGAAAGAACGGCTCGTTGACGGTGATGTTTTTCAGGCCGACGACCCGTTTGCCCGGCACCAGTTCGGTAATCCGGTCTACCAGCAAAAACGGGTAGCGGTGCGGCAAGATTTCTTTAATCGCTTCAATGTCCAGTTCAGGCAAAATTGTCTCCTCAAGTTACAACTCGGACAGCTTATAATTCGTACAGCTTATAATTCGGACAGAAGCCGCGCCAGGCGGACATTTAGTGTGTGGCTCGGCTTCACGGCGATAACTGCGGCGCAGACCGGATGACCGGTAAGTGCCAGGTCGCCGATGAGGTCCAGCAGCTTATGCCGGGCAAGCTCATTCGCGAACCGCAGCGGCGTCTCATACCGCGTCTCACCCAGTACGACCGCGTTGCACGCCGACGCCCCCAGTCCTAGGCCAGCGGCTCTTAACGCTTCGATTTCCGACAGAAACCCGTAAGTCCGGGCGGGCGCGACCTGAGTTTGGTAGTCAGCGGCGCTCTCAAAGATGGCGGCTTGTGTTCCCAAATACGCATGACGCGGGTAGTCAAGCACGACTGTCAGCGACAGCGTTTCCGATGGCAGCGCGGCGATTGTCGAACCGCGATCCGAGACAAAAATCGGCTGCGTCAGCGTAATCGGACAGACTCTTTCGGTCTGTTCACGCAGGCCAGCTTCTAAGATTGCACGGGCAAATGGGGCCGTACTGCCGTCCATTACCGGGACTTCCGGCCCGTCAATCTCAACGACGGCGTCGTCAACCCCAAGGCCCGCCAGCGCCGACAGTACATGCTCAACGGTCTGCACCGTGAAGCCATCCAAACTTAAACGGGTACAACGGGACGTATCGGAGACATTCGACGCCAACGCCGGGATTTCCTGCCCGCCCCCCGATCGCCGGAAGACAAGGCCCGTTCCGCTCGGCGCAGGGAGCAGACGAACAGAAGCGTCGGCCCCTGAATGCAGGCCGACGCCGGAAAGGACCGCGCTTGCTTCGGCAAGCGTTTGACGCCTTCGCCCGCTCATTTGTTGTTCTCTAACGCTGCGAGCCGCGCTTCCAGATCTTTCATCTGCTTGGACATCTCCGGCAGCCTGCCGTACAGCACCTGCGCCCGCATTTCGTTGCCGTGGGGCCGGCCGTACATTCCCGATACAAA
Source organism: Armatimonadota bacterium (assembly GCA_043786835.1). Lineage (GTDB taxonomy): Bacteria > Armatimonadota > Armatimonadia > Armatimonadales > Capsulimonadaceae > JANXMY01. Next base: position 2,353 of record JAYVVR010000483.1, read on the forward strand.
CGAGTGAGGCTTTAAATCGCCGATCACCGCCGCTTTTGCCGCGACAATCGAGCCGTCACCAATAGTCACATGGTCTTTAACGCCGACCTGACCGGCCAAAATCACGCCGCTGCCGATGTCTACGCTGCCCGAAACGCCGACTTGGGCAACTATCACGCAGTTTTTGCCGACCGTCACATTGTGACCAATATGGACCAGGTTATCAATTTTCGTGCCGGCCCCGATCCGGGTCGAGCCGGTCCGCGCCTTGTCTATGGTCACGTTCGCACCGATCT
>JAYVVR010000484.1:0-2626 GCA_043786835.1 Armatimonadota bacterium
GCGCGGGGCCGGCACGACGGTATCCCCGAGCCGCCGGGCCTCGCCGCGCCCTGCGGGGAGACGCTCGACGAGGAAGCCTGCCTCTTCTTTGTCGCACTCTCACGCGCCCGTGAGCATTTGATTTTGTCGCGGTCGGAGCGCAAAAACGGCAGCGAAAAGCCGTCTGCCCCGTCGCCTCTGCTGGCGTGTCTCGGCCCGCTCGAAGAAACCCTCTGGCCGGCAGGCAGCCCGGAGATCGCCGCCCCAACGGACGATCCTGCCCTGCCGGCGTCTCCCCTACCCGAGTATTCCCAATCGGCGCTCGACACCTACCTGCGCTGCCCGCGTCAGTACCACTACGCCCAAGTCTTGAAGCTTCCGGGCGCGTTTCTCGGCGGTGGCTACCCGCAGTTTCTCAGCTGCGTTCGGTCGGCATTAAACTGGCAGGAAGACCGAAAGGCCGCCGGCGAGACTGTCACCGACAGCGCACTCTGGGAGAAGCTGGAAACCATCTGGGCCGAGTCGGGTCCGACGGGACACCTGCACGAACAAAAGTATCTGGCTGCCGCAAAGCAGATGCTCGGGAACGCTGCGAGCCTCAGCGCAGAGACCGAGCAAAAAGCCGACACGCGCACACTCAAAGCCACGCTCTCGAACTGCCGGGTCGTCGTCCGCCCCGATGTCCTGCGTGTGGACAGTGCCGACGGCTCCCTCGTCGTTGCCCGCCGCCTGACGGGAAAGCCCGGCAAGGACGACCACACCGACAAGCGTTTGGCGCTGTACCGCCGGGCGGCTTCGGAGACGCACCCCGGCAAAACACTCCAAATCTCCCTGCATTATTTGGCTGACGGCGTCCGTGTCCCGGTCGCCGCCCCGGAAACCAAGCAGCAGCACGGCTGGGAGGCAGGCCGGCTCGCCAAGTACGAACAGGCCGCCGCCGGCATCGGGCGCGGTCACTTTCCCGCAGAACCCGGCGACGAATGCGCCAAATGCGCCTACCATTTGCTCTGCCCGGAGTAGGGGTAGGCAGCGTCAGTCCAGCCTGTATTCAGCATTTTGTCAAATTCCTCCTCTCCCATCCAGCGTCCAGCACCAACCAGGGGGGTAGGAGGCGGCACTTTCGTGGTTCGCAATGTTTTGACAATAGTCCTTGCCGCGATTGGTGAACTGACTCGTCCTGGCAGCACTGCTGCGGTGGAAAGATGTTCTTGCTGATCCGCAGTCCCACCACCGCTATAAATAGGATCGGCAGGGGGCGATTCGCCGAGCGACGGCATCAATAAATTTGGACCGTTGGGGTTGTTGGGATCAGGGGAGCCACTAGAACCTTGGGTTCCATCAGGATCACAATCGTTGACAGGATTGCCCACGCAGAAAGCGTACAGGTTCGTCCCCCCGCATAGCCAATCGGGTCTCGGTTAAGGAACCTGCCGACGCTGCTGTCGTAGTAGCGGTGCTGGCAAAGCGCAAGGCCGGTCTCTGCGTCGGTGTAGTAGCCGAACTGCCCCCCAAAGCCCGCCGGGTCATGCTGGCCGACAATCGCCCCCGTCGAGCCTTTGTTGGCTTGGCGCAAGGCCCCGTACCCCTCGAACGTCGAGCGGTCATACGCGGCAAAGCCCCCCGTATACGAACCGTCCGTGTGCCGCTGCTGAACGCTGCCTTGCGGGTCGTAGACGAACTGGTAGACGATGCCGCCTTGCTTCCTGGCCCGCCAGCCGTCGGCGGTCACGGCGTTGAGGGCGGTGAACGTGGCACTCGTTCCGTTGAAGGTCTCTTCGGCGATGGGGGTTGCGCCGTCTTAGACAAAGTAGGTGGTCACGCCTGCCGCTGTCTTCTTGGCTCGCAGGCTATAGCGGGTAGGTTTTGTGAATAAGAATACTGCTTTTGGTTCAAAGACAGCTCATTCATCGTCCCAAAGATTTTATTGCACCAGCAAATCCAAGAAGACTTGCTAGTGTTGAGAATACAGTGATCTGCGTTCCTATGTATGAATGCCAGTCTCTGATTGCAAGGGATAGAGCGGGTATGACGACATCATAATCCTTCATCTGACACTCGCGCAAGGCTATCGCTACAGTGCGACGCAGTAAGCTATCTTCGTCCTGAAGCAGAGTAGCTAATTTAGGTGCTGTAGTCTGGAGGCGAAGATCGATGTTCGAGATCGCTTCTACAGCGAACGTGCGTGCCCCTGTATTTTTTTTCCGATCTAACGCTGTCATCAACAAAAATTCTATGTCTTCTTCATACGATGTATCGAGCAAGCTCAATGTGTCGTCCACATCATCCCAATCCAAAATTCGTGTCATATCGCAAAGCAAGGAGACCGCCGCTGCAAGGTTCACCCTTGGTGGACGGCTGCCATCAGGAGCCCCAGAAAGCAACTCTAACATAACCATGCATACTACCATAATATTGTTTTATCACAGAGACATGAGGGATTGATTTCCAATCCCTCATGTCATAAACTTATTGTCCTGTCTCATCATCGATTAATGGTTGTTGCATAGCTTCGTATCCAGTGTACGCAGACAAGCCTGCTTCATAATAGAGAACACCAACAGCACCCCACCGTAAAGTCGCTACGGTAAGTCCAATCCTACTAATGCGTTGCGTACGAAGCATGCGTCCTTTTACTCCACCTTTGAGC
>JAYVVR010000485.1:0-2623 GCA_043786835.1 Armatimonadota bacterium
TTCGTTTGAGATAAAATAGAGTTCAAGAGAACGATTAGCAGTACAAGGCATCGGAACAAACAGATGCTTTCGACACTGCCGCTGAGTGACGCGCAACACCAAGGGACTTCAATGGCACCGTTTTGTTGACCTATGGATGTTACTTGTGAGTGAGTATAACACAGGATTTTGAGAATGTCAATAGAAATCTTGACATTAACATATACTAATTGTATAATAAATTAGGATTGCACGATATTAATCTGCAGGGCTGCTCTTTTAGGAGGCGAAACGACACTCAAAAATGCTGACGAATACTGCCGATGATAAATGCATTCACGGAGATGGCCCCCTGTACCAGCGCATCCAGAACGCTCTGCGCGGGCGTATCCGAAAAGGCGACTGGCCTCCAGGACAGGCGCTGCCCACCCGGCGGGTCCTCTGCTCCGAGTTCGGCACGACCCAGGTGACTTTGGACAAAGCCATCGAGGGGCTGGTCCGCGAAGGATTGCTGCGGGCCGCACGCGGAAGCGGGACTTTCGTCGCCTCCGCCCCTGTCCGCGCCCTGCGGATTGGCGTGGTCATCAAGCGCAGCGGGCCGGAAGAGACGCTTGAAGAACATTGGGACGACAACTTTTATTTCGGACCACTGTTTCGGGGCATCCGCGACGGCGTCACCGGGCAGCCAGTCGAGATGCTCCATTCAAACATTCAGAGTGGTGACTACGCAGAGTTCTCCCGCGAGATGGCACTGGACGGCATGATTCTCATCCTGCCGCCTTTGGAAGACGTGCCGAAGCTCCATGCCCTCTCCGCCGCCGGCGTCATCTATGTGACGGCGGGCTTTTCGACCAGCGACCCGGCCGATGCCGCCCTGCCCTGCGTGGACACCAACAATCGGCAGGCCGCAAACGATGCGGTGACGCACTTGTTGGAGCTGGGCCACCGTCGTGTCGCGATCATCAACCTGACAACGTCCCAGGGGAACCACCACGACCGATTGGAAGGCTATTTCGACGCACTCGCCTCGGCGGGACTGGCTGTTATTCCCGATGACCTTGTCCTGTATCCCACGCAGAGCATGGATCGGTACGATACGTACATCGACTCTTGGCTCACCCGCGTCGAAGCTGCAGGAAACCTCCCGACCGCGATTTTCGCCTGTGACTACCTCACAGCGCTTGCGACACTGCGGGTTCTGCGACGGCACAAGGTGCGTGTACCGGAGGACATCTCCCTGGTCGTATTCGATGATCCTTTGTCCGCGGCGCATCTGACACCGCCCCTGACTGCCGTCCGCCAGCCTGTCTACCAGATGGGCCTGCTCGCCGCACAGCGGCTTCTGGCGGCCCTCCAGGCCGAAGACCCCGCGGCCCCCGCAGTGCAGGGCAAGCAGTTCCTTTCCAACACGTTGATCGTCCGCGAGTCAACGTCCTCTCCCCGTCAGGCGACTGCGCTTACTGAGCTTCACCAGTCACTGTCCTGACAGAAAGATACCGATCATGAAACATTCCTTACTTTTCTCCTGCTGCTCGACTGCTGGACTGCTTTGTCTTTCCGGGAGCCTGCTGTACCCTGCCTGCGCCAAGCCGGCAGCCCCAGACCTACTCGGCAGCACTTCCTGGACACTTCTTTCCCTGCCGGGTTCAGCGCAGATGAGCGTCCCACCGGCGGGTACGGCCCAAGTCATGCATGTGACAGTACTCAAGCCCAACAATCTCTACTATTTGATCCAGCTCACGCACGACATCGGCCCTGCCGTTCCTGCGGGAACCCGCCTGCGCTGCCGGTTTTCGGCCCGATCCGCCACGCACAGCACGTTTCATGCCGTGATTGAAAAGCGGACAGCACCCTACACACACCTGATAGATCGGCAGATTACGCTCACCCCGGTTTACAAGCAATATACATTCGTCGCGTCAGTCCCGGCCGCGTATGGACCTCGCGGAACTGCCATGCGCTTGCAGGTCGGGCAGCAGGCCGGGACGTTCGACTTCAAGGATTTGACCGTCACAAAGGAGATCCAATGAATATTCGCATCAGCAAGGCGACGGCCTGGGCCGCGACTATTTTTGCGCTCATCACCACTTCGAGCGTTCAGACGCCCGGCGCATCGGCGCAGGCCGGCTTTCCCGATCGTCTGCGCCGGTACTCCGACAGCAATGCGGTTCCCTTCCGCATCGGCACCGCCGTCACGCTCCGGGGCGGTCCCTCGCTCTACCCACCGAACGGCTATCAGCCCGGCCTATTTTCAGGCGATCCGCAGGACCGGGCGTACCAGGCGATGATCCGGGGCCAGTTCAACCAGATCGAAGCCGGGAACGAGACGAAGATGATGAGCCTGTGGACCGGCGGTACGGCGCGTGTCAACGGCCACTACGTCGCCCGCACGAATCTTTTTGACGCAACCGGCCCATTATCGCAGCTCTGCACCTGGGCCGGAGCGCAGCGCTCGCGCCTGACGGTGCGGGGCCACTGCATGGTCTACTTCCAGGGCTACACGCTGCCGACGTTCCCGGCAGGCCAGCCGGCCCTGTTCGTGCGGGACGCGGGCGGCAAACAGGTCCTGAACACTGCGTACACGCCGGAAGACCTGCGCGACATGCTCCGCTCGTATGTGCAGCAAGTAGTGGATGCGACGATG
>JAYVVR010000486.1:0-2612 GCA_043786835.1 Armatimonadota bacterium
TGCTTTTATCAGTTCTGTTCTAAGTCGTGCGAGGCCCGATCATGCTGAAACAAGACGCCGTTCCCGCTCCGAGTTCTGTTCCTCCCGTCTCCGTTGCCCAGGCACGGGTGACGCCGGACGAGCTTGCCACGGCCCTGGCCGCAATTGAAGCGCGTCGCCAGGCCGAGGCCGCGCATCTCGCCGGGACAATTCCGATTGATCAGGCCGTGTCCGAACTGTACCTTAACTCCACTCCCGACGAAATCTGGGCCGAAGTCCAGAAGCAGAGGACAAAAGCTGCCGGCCCGCAGGAGAAACATCAGGCACAAGCCGTGCCTCCGCAAGTTGTGGAGCGGCAGGAAGGTCGCTCCCAAAAGCGCCGCCGCGTTTTTGGGCGCCTCCTTGCTTCGGCGGGCATCCTTGCGCTGCTGATGAGCACTGGTGTCATTCCCCGGCCCTGGGGCCACATTCATGCCCCTATTGCCGCCCCGAACCTGCGCCCGCTGTCCACTATCACCGATGGCGAGGAAGTCTACGCAGACGGCGCGGCCCTGATCCAAATCTCCGACGGCAAACCGCTTGCAGCCATCAGTGTCAGCCAGAACGCTACCGGCAACCGCTGGACTGTCTTCAAACGCGGCGGCCACGTCTACCTGCACGGCTACATCGAAAGCGCTCCGTCTCTCGAAGCGCTCAACGGCAAGCCGCTGGACGTCTACAACGACGACAATTCCGGCGAGTTGCACGGCGACCGTACTTCGAGCATCACGCTGCGCGTGGACGATGTCCCCATGCAAAAGTCCGCCGGCGACAGCGACTTTTCCGGCGTCACCCTTCCCAATTACCGGATTGGCCCCCAAGATGCCCTGGTTCCAGGACGGTGAATAGAACCGGCACTGGAAGTGCCGGCCTACTTTGTAGTGAAAGTCGCGGCGACTAGAGAATAAGAAACACATTCGTAACTATGTCCATAGTCGCCTCGACTTTCATTCAATAGTAGACCGGCACTTCCAGTGCCGGTTACTCTTTTACAAATACCATGCTCAAACACGAAGACAACTCGCAACCGCCCACCCAATCTGCCGCCAGAGTGCGCGTGACGCCTGAAGAACTCGCGGCGGCGGTGACGGCGCTCCAAATCCGCAAAGAGGGCCAACCGGGAACAATCGCCATCGGCGATGCTGTTGAGGAACTTGGGCTTGACGTGTCTCCCGAGGAAGTCCTGGCGGAAGTGCGGGCAGGGCGACAAGCCCCACTGAGAAAAAGGCGCTTTCGGCATGGTCGGCGATTGGTCCTCGCAATCAGCGCTATAGGTATTTTGCTGGGAACTGTTCTCGGTACCGGAATTTTCACGCAAGCACCAACTATTCTTCCAGGTACGGAGCCATATCGTGTCGAGCCACACTTTTTAGCGCTTAGCTCCACCTCTACAAAGCCAGTCATTACAACTCTTGCAGAGACCCCTGATGGCAAGACCGTCTATTGCAGTGCCCAGGCAATCGAGGTTGCGGTGATGAGCAGAAATGCACAAGAGGCGCGGCAGGAAGTCAAAGAGGGGGCCACTGATTTGACTTGGCCTGTGGTGAAGCATGGCAAAGACCTTTATGTTCGTGGGTGGATAAGGCTGCCGCTTTCCAAAGGTGCCGCGAAATTATCGGATGTAGAAGTTTTTAATAGACCTAATTTGCCTCAGCTTGGTGCGACGCCGCAACAAGTGACTTTTAAGCTGGATTTGCACACGTCCATGACTGGCTTAGGTTATCAAAGATTAAACCCGGACGGGACAGGCGAGTTATTCTGGCGCAGTCCATGTGTGACTGCACGAACTTACGAGAAATGGTAGCTATGAGTAACGAAGTAATTGTCATCGGCGGCGGGGCGGCGGGGATGCTGGCGGCGCGGCGGGCAGCGGAGCGGGGCGCACACGTCACGCTGCTGGAAAAGAATGAGCGGCTGGGGATGAAGATACTCATCTCCGGCGGCGGCAAGTGCAACCTGACCCACGACGGACCGATGGAAGACGTCCGGGCGCAGTTTCGGCCCAATGAAGCGCGTTTTCTCAAGCCGTCGTTTTATCGGTCTACGAACGCCGACTTCTTGAAGATCTTGCATGAGCGCGGCATGGAAACGTATGTCCGGTCCGACGGGCGCGTGTTTCCCGTGGAGCCTGCCAACGCCAAAGATGTCGTTGCACTGCTGACGGAGTATGTCGAAGAAGCGGGCGTTTGTGTTCGCTACGGCGCGTCGGTCTCGGGACTGGTTGCAGAGGGCGGCAAGATGACGGGCGTTGAAGTCGGCGGCGAGACGCTTCGGGCGGCGCGGGTGATTGTGTCAACGGGCGGGTCGTCGTATCCGGCGACGGGGACGACCGGGGACGGCTGGAAATGGCTTTTGGCGCTTGGGCATACGCTGGTTCCCCTGCGGGCGGCGCTGGCGCCGATGTACTTGGTGGATGTCGAAGCCGACTGGTCGGGGGTCGCCCTTCGGGACACGACGCTCCGGGCGCGGGCAGGCACCGGCGGCAAAGAGTTCGCGAAGTGGTCCGGCGACTTGCTGTTTACGCATAAAGGCGTCTCAGGGCCGACGGCGTTGGGCGTTTCCCGCGAAGTCGCCGAGCGTGAAGCGATGCCGTC
>JAYVVR010000487.1:0-2610 GCA_043786835.1 Armatimonadota bacterium
CGGTGCGCATCGGCTTCCTTCTGAAAATACGTATGCCGGGCAGCCTGGAGATAGACCAAGCGCCCGGCCAGCATCAGATAGAGGCCCGCCACAAAGGCAAACACCCACGTCGCCCGCGGTTTAATGATGGAGAGATGCTGCTGTGCTGCCGTCTGCTGTCGTGCCACCGTATGTTCCCTGATCTGCGCCGCCGCCAAAACTCGCGAAACGGGCGGCGCCCCCGTTTTCCTCAGACTTTACTTCGGGTACTTCAGACTTTATCTCGGGCAGGGAAGCCGTGGGAGAGAGATATTCGATTGGGACGGAGCCGCGCTCAGTCATCCCCAGCGCCATCGCCGCTGCGACCACACGCGGAGGGCTTTGCAGGCGGTCACGCTCGGCCTGGAGCATTTCATTCTGCATCAAATTCCGGCGCAGCTGCACCCGGGCATTCGCCTGGTCGATGCCCAGGCGGGTCACATGCGCATAAGCCGCAAGATACAGCAGCAGCAGGCTGCAGACCACAGTCGTGCAGGCACTTGCCAGGCCCATCAGACGCATCTCCGAGCGGCCTAATCGGTTCGGGCGCACCGTGGCGACGGGGCGACGCGCAGCATCCGCCTGACGACGGTCAGACTGACGGCGATCAACGCGGCTGCGCTCCGTCTGACTGCGCTCCGTCTGACTATGCTCGGGCTGGGCGCGAAGCACCGCATTGCCCGAGGTTCGGGACGGAGACGTAATCGGGCGACGCGAAACGTCCGCAGGACGAATCCGGGGAGAAGCCGGGGGTTTTCGGGTTTCCAGCATCGCTTTTCCTTCGTGTGAACTTTCTTACAATTTACGGACGGCACGCAGCCGCGCCGATCGGGCACGCGGATTTGCCGCTACTTCCGAGGCTGCCGGTTCCACTGGCTTACGTGTCAACAGCTCAACACTCGCGGGAGGCGGTTTCCCGTAGATCAGGTCACCGGGGCCATGCCCCGATCGGTGGGCAAACAGCTGTTTCACGATCCGATCTTCCAAAGAGTGATAGGAGAGCACGATCAAAGTGCCGCCTTTTGCGAGGCGATCTGCCGCACTCTCCAGCGCATGTCCGAGAATGGTCAATTCGTCGTTAACCGCGATCCGCAAGGCCTGAAAGGTCCGGGTCGCCGCATGTTTATCTTCAGGACGAGCGCGGGCCGGCATCGCCGCATGAACCGTTTCAATCAGCTGCCCGACTGTCCGATACGGCGTTTCCACCCGTCTCTCCGCAGCAAAACGAGCGATTCGTGCCGCCCAGTGCTCATCCGAGTTCTCGCGGATCATCGTGGAAAGCTCACGCTCCGAAAGCGTGTTCAGCAGATCGGCCGCCGTAAGCCCGCCGCCGCCGGGGTTCATTCGCATATCCAGAGGTGCCTCCGGGTCTTTGAACGAAAATCCGCGATCGGGGGTGTCAAGCTGGTAGGACGATACGCCTAAATCGAATAAGACACCGTCGACAAATTCAATATCCAGATCGTCCAGTACCGTATTCAGCGAATCGAACCGGGCCTGCCGTAAAATAATCGCTTCGCCAAAGGGAGCCAGTCTCTTCTCGGCTTCCGTCAGTGCCTCCGGGTCCTGATCCAGTCCGATCAGTTTCCCACCTGGCACCAAGCGCTCCGCCAGCAGTGCTGCATGCCCCCCGCCGCCCAGAGTGCAGTCAAGCACGACGCCCCCAGGCTGAGGGTTCATCAATGCGAGGACTTCCTCGCGCATCACCGGAACATGGTAGGGCAGCTCTGTCGTCATCACCATCGCCTTAAGCAAAACCTAGCTCGCGAGCGGACTCGCTGATCATGTCGGCGGTCAGTGCATCGTTGTACCGCTCCCAGGACTGGCTGCTCCAGATCTCGATCCGGCTGCCCGTACCCACAATCACCACATCGCCCTGGTCCTCGATCTTTGCATAGTCACGCAGCTTGCTTGGGATCGCGACTCGTCCCTGCCCATCTACGGCTAGCTCAGTGGAGGTGAAAAACCGCTGCAGGCGCATCGTGTGCTCGTCCAGCTGACGCTGACTCGAGAGCGTCTCACTGAGACTCTTGTAGGAGCTTTCCGTGTAAACAAATATGCAGCCGCCAAGACCTTTGGTCATGTAGAAGCGTTCGCCAAGCGACGATCGGAAGCGTGTAGGGATGATAACTCTCCCCTTATCGTCTACGCTATGATCAAACTCGCCCTGAAACACCACTAATCCTCCACATTGTCTCCACTCGCCGCCCTATTTAACAACTATACGGCATGACACCTACATTTGTCAAGGAAGTTTGAATAATTCTTTTTCTTTATTTTTACGGGGTTTGACGCTAGATGTAGGGGTCGAAAAGTGTAAAACCCAAAATATAGGGTTTATGTGTCTACTACAGAGGAATGGCAGGCGAGTGAATCGTCGGGGGAATATTGGGAGATGGCCCCACTTTGGGATTGGGGGAAGGAAGGGAAGAAGCGGCAGTGGGACTCAGCATCACCAGGCCGGTCCCCCCGTAGGGGCGGGGCTTGCCCCCGCCCTCTTATCTGACGCCCTCTTAATCTGACGCCCTCTTATTTGACGCCGCCTTATCTGGCGCCCTCTTAACTGACGCCGCCCTCTGAATTCCGCATATT
>JAYVVR010000488.1:0-7456 GCA_043786835.1 Armatimonadota bacterium
ATGTCGTAGCGCCAATTTGTCTCCCCCTCCTTGAGGTAGTCTTCATAGGACAGAAATTTGGGTTCTGCAATCGCCATCTGCCAAACCTCCTATTCGTTAGCTCAGTTTTTAGACCATTCGCGAATGTCTACGAGATGTCCTGCAATGGCGGCGGCGGCGGCCATTTGGGGGCTGACCAAGTGTGTTCTGCCGCCCTTGCCCTGGCGGCCTTCGAAGTTTCGGTTGGACGTACTCGCGCAGCGCTCGCCGGGCTGCAAGATGTCTGGGTTCATGCCAAGGCACATGGAGCAGCCGGCTTCGCGCCAGTCAAAACCGGCGTCCTTGAAGATAACGTCTAAGCCCTCGGCTTCGGCCTGGACTTTGACCTGGGCGGAGCCGGGAACAACCAATGCCCGCAGACCGGGGCTGACAGTATGCCCTTTCAAGATGGCGGCGGCGGCGCGTAAATCTTCAATTCGGCCATTCGTGCAGGAACCGATAAAAACTGTATCGAGCGGGACATCGAGCAAAGAGACGTTCGCAGTCAGGCCCATGTATTCCAATGCCCGCTCGGCGGCGCGGCGGTCGGACGGGTCGGCGTAGTCGTCGGGGGAGGGAACTGCCGACGTAATCGGAACGACCATGCCGGGCGACGTGCCCCACGATACATGGGGGGCAATCTCGGCGGCATCAAGTTCGATTAACGTATCATAAGCCGCGCCGGCGTCGGTCGGCAGTCTGCGCCACTCGGTGACGGCAGTGTTCCAGTCGTCGCCCGCCGGTGAGAACGGCTTGTCTTTGATGTACGCGAATGTCTTATCGTCGGGCGCGATCATTCCGGCGCGGGCACCGGCTTCGATGGACATATTGCAGACCGTCATCCGGCCTTCCATAGACAGTGACCTAATCGCGTCACCGGTGTATTCGACCGCGTAGCCGGTCGCGCCGTCGGTGCCGATCTTGCCGATAATTGCTAGGATGATGTCTTTCGCGGTGACGCCGTGACCTAGCTTGCCGTTGACCCGGATTTCCATGGTTTTGGGCTTCGATTGGGGCAGGCACTGGGTCGCGAGAATATGCTCGACTTCTGATGTCCCGATGCCAAACGCTAAAGCGCCGAATGCGCCGTGCGTAGACGTATGGCTGTCCCCGCAGCAGATGGTCATGCCGGGCTGGGTCAGCCCAAGCTCCGGTCCGATGACATGAACAATGCCTTGGCGTTTGGAGTGAATATCGTAGAGCGTGACGCCAAAGTCAGCGCAGTTCTGGGACAGCGCCTGCATCTGACGCTGGGAGATTTGGTCCACAATCGGCAGCGCCCGGTTTGTGGTCGGGACATTGTGGTCCATTGTCGCGATTGTCAGGTCAGGTCGACGGACTTTGCGCCCGGTCAGCCGCAGTCCTTCAAACGCCTGCGGTGATGTGACTTCGTGGACTAAATGCAGGTCGACATATAAAAGCGCTGGCTGTCCGGCTTCTTTGCGGACGACGTGCACGTCCCAAATCTTCTCAAACATTGTTTTCGGCATAATATGAACTCCTAAAATATTAGTGTAGCAGATGACCTACCACCCTTTGCCAAGTGAAAACGGTCTCGCCGTCCGCGTCAGTAATAATCCCAAACGCAGTACGGGCAGCCTCCGGCGCATCGCGAAACTGTCAGCGTACTTCATCGGTCTGTTCGGACATACAGCCGGCCTTTGTGATCTAGTTGGTCAATGGGATTGTAATCCTGCTGCCTGTTTGTCGAATTGTTTTTTTGTGGTTCGCATTGGGTCGCTGTCTTCCATAAGTCTATTATGCGCTATAATCAGCCGTGTGTCCAATATATCTTTCATGCTTGATTGAGAGGCTGTGGATATGAAAAAGGGCGTTTGTGTGTACGAGGACGTTTACACCCTCGTAACGCGCGCCCTCGCAATAACAAACGTCCTCGCCCTTTTGACTGGTTTAACCTATGGAACTACGGCACTTGCGCTATTTTGTTACCGTCGCAGAGGAGCTGCATTTTGGCCGGGCAGCGGCCCGGCTTTTTATTGCTCAGCCGCCGCTGTCTCAGCAAATCCAGCAGCTTGAGCGTGAGCTTGGGGTCGCGCTGTTTGCCCGAACCAGCCGCCGGGTGCAGCTTACTCCAGCAGGGACGGCATTCCTCGCTGAAGCGCGGCAAATACTCAGGCAGCTAGACGCAGCGGCGAAAACGGCGAAGCGGGCAGCATGGGGAGAAACCGGCTGGCTAGGTATCGGCTTTGCGGCGTCGGCGACTTATGACCTGCTGCCTGCTGTCCTGCGTGATTTCCGGGCGGCATTCCCGGAAGTCTTGCTGTCGCTGCAGGAGCTGAACGCCGCCGAGCAGGCGTTGGCTTTGCGCGAGAAAACCATTCATGTCGGCTTTGCCCGGCCCTACGCTCCCCTGCCGGAGGCGATTGTCAACAGCGTTCAACAGGAGCCGTTTCTGGTCGCTCTGCCCGAAACGCACCGGCTGACGGGGCTTAAGTCGCTGGGGTTGGGGATACTTGCTGACGAGCCATTTATTTCGTTTCCCGAACTGCCAAAGCCGAGCTATGCTGAAGTGGTGCGTCTCGCCTGCGAAGGGGCCGGTTTCACGCCGCGCGTGGTCCAGGAAGTCCGCGAGATGCAGACGGCGTTGAGCCTAGTCGCGGCAGGTTTCGGCGTTGCCCTGCTTCCGGCCAGTGTCCGGCATTTGCATCGGGACGGCGTTGCTTATCGGCCTCTTAAAGAGCCTGCGCCACGCACAGAGTTGACCGTGATGTCGCGTCTCGATGATCCGTCGCCGGTCCTGCAAAACTTCCTCGCGATTGTGCTGAAACAAATTGGGACGGAGGAAAGAGATTGACACGCGCTCTGGCCTGTGCCATACTTCTTTTATGTCCTCCACTGCCTCATTTTCCGTGCGTGAGCTTACTACCCCTGCCGACCATACCCTTTGGAACACGTTTGTCGGGCATATTCCGGAGGGCGACGTTTTGCAGGCGTGGGAGTGGGGCGGTGTGAAAAGTCCGGACTGGTCACCCCTGCGTCTTGGCCTATTCGAAGGCGAAACGCTTGCTGGCGGCGCGGTCATTCTGAAACGAAAGCTGCCCCTTGTCGGTCCATTTTACTACGCCCCGCGCGGCCCGCTGCTGGCTGACTGGAACAACGAAGCGGCGCTGACTGCCCTGCTTGGCGCGATCAGAACACGGGCGGCTGCCGACGGGTCCGGATTTCTGAAAATTGACCCGGCAGTTCCGATTGAATGTGTTGAAGTGACGCAAATGCTAAGAAAGCATGGGTTCGCGCCGCCGGCAAGTGCTGACGCGCAGGGGTTCGGTGGGACTCAGCCGCGCTGCGTCATGCAGCTTGATCTCGCAGGTCGCACAGAGGCCGATTTGCTGGCGTCGTTTAAGCCGCAGGCCCGGCGTAATATTAAACTGTCCACCGAAAAGCATGGGGTTGAAGTGGTCAGTGATTTGACCCGCGCTGACTTGGATATCTTTAATAAGCTGATGCAGGTGACGGGGGTACGGGATGGGTTTCGTCCGCGCCCGCTCTCTTACTTCCAAACGCTATGGGACAATCTCGTGCCTGCCGGACTCGCCCGGCTCTTTTTGACGAAGCATGGCGGCGAGACGCTATCCGGGGCACTGTGCTTTGTGATTGGCGATAAAGCCTGGTATGTTTATGGGGCGTCATCAAATGAGCAACGCAATTTCATGCCGAACTATGCGATGCAGTGGGCGATGATCCGCTGGGCACGAGACATCGGCTGTGCCTGGTACGATTTTCGCGGTGTGAGTCCGCGCCGCCGAAGCGAAGGCGAAGCGACGGCGGATCTGGAAAAAGAAGACCATTTGCAGGGTCTCAATCGGTTCAAAGAAGGCTTTGGTACACGGTATGTCGAGTATATCGGCGAGTTTGATTTAGTCTACAACAAGCCGGCTTACTGGCTGTATACGCAGGGCAAACCGGCGGCCCAAAAGCTGGTGCGCCGCTTGAAGCCGCGCTAAAGCCTCTGCAAAGCTACGAGTATTGTTCCGATAGTAAAGGGAGAGATGTTAATGAGGACGCACGTTTATCCTCGAAGGTCGAGAGAGCAGCGAGAAGAACAAGGGCGTGAACGCCCTCCATGTCTGCCAGTGCAGCAGGTGGCGGCTTGGCGTTTCGCCCTCGTCTATCACGCCCTCGTAACACACGCCGCGCTATTTAGCATCTTGCTCCTATGGCCCACTTCGGTTCATGCTGAAAAGAATTTGGTCCGTCCGCCGGGAACCACACGTTACAAAACAATGGTTCGTGAGCTGAACGCGCTGGTCAAGTATGACAAAACGCGCGAAAAGCGTATGACGCTTTCAAGTCTCGGACACTCGGTGCGTGGGCGCGATTTATGGATGGTTACACTTGGCAGTGGTCCGAAGCGCATTTTCTATCTCTGTCGGCAGCATGGACATGAGCCGGCGTCTACTGAGGGCGCACTCGCGTTTATCGGCGCGGTTGTCAAAGCGGATACCGACACACCGACGGCAAACTGTCTGAAATCTGTGACGGTGTATGTTGTGCCAATGGCGAACCCGGACGGCGCCGAAGCGTTTCTGCGGCATAATGCCCATGATGCTGACATTAACCGAGACTGGATCACCCGAGGGGAGCCGGAAACCAAAGCACTGTATGCTGCAACTCGCAAAGTGCGCCCCGACCTGTTGATCGATCAGCATGAGTTGTACCCAGACGACACGCGCCCGGACTTTACGGAAATAGTTGCTGCCGGTAGTGGGGCATCGGAGAACGTAATTGCAAGCTGCCAGGACGCGCAAATGGTCGTGACGGGCGCGATGTCGGCAGAAGGCTTTCCGATGGCTGCTTACACCGTCACGGACACGCACCCGGCCCGGCTCGCGCATCGGTTCAATACCATCACGCTGGGTATTCCGACGGTGCTGTTTGAGACTAATCGTCTGACTGGTACAAAGAGGACGGTTGCGGAACGCGCATCAGCCCACGAGAAGTTTATGATGACATTGCTCCGGTATCTCGGCGGGGACCGAGATACGCTAGTCTTGAAAACCGCTGGGCACCCGGCTTTGCCGCCGACGGAACAAAAAGGCACCGATTGAACAAGAACCTCCAAAGCGCCTGGATTGATGTCAGTCGTGCCGCACTGCGCCACAACTTCGGGGCTGTAAAGTCGCTGGTTGGATCAGGCGTTCAGACAATCGCCGTGGTCAAAGCCAATGCCTTCGGGCACGGAGCAGGGGAGACCGCGCGGACGTTTCAAGCCGCTGGTGCAGACTTTTTTGCCGTGACGACACTTTTTGAGGCGACTGAGCTACGCGATGCGGGGATTGCCGGGCGAATTCTCGTGTTCCTGCCGCCACTGCCGGAGCAGATCGAAGCGTTGCTAATGGCGAACTGTGACCTGACTGTTTGTGACAGCGGCACTGTCTCGGCTGTGGCGGAGGCCGCCCGGCGGCAGGATATCACTGCCAATATACAGCTTAAAGTAGATACAGGGATGGGTCGTTTGGGCGTACTGCCCGGCGAGGTATTGACCGTCGCCAAGCAAATTGCGGCCAGCTCGCACTTACGCTTTGCGGGCGTTTATACCCATTTTGCGCGGGCATTAGAAAAAGACGATGCGGCAACACGCAGGCAATTTGCTGTTTTTCAAGAAGTTTTGAGCGAACTAGAAGCAAATCAAATCAATCCGGGCCTGCGGCACTGCGCGAACTCGGCAGCATTGATGCGGTTTCCTGAAATGCGATTGAACGCCGCCCGGCCCGGCACCATTTTGTATGGGCAGTACCCCTCGGCAGCTGTGCCGCGCTCTCTTAAATTGGAAGGGACTTGGCGGATGTTGGCACGAATTGTTTCTGTGCGCGAGTTGCCGCCCGGCAGCACTCTCGGCTACGGCGGCGAGTTTGTGACGCGTCGGTCCTCGAAAATTGCCGTACTGCCAGTCGGCTATGCCGATGGGTTTGCGACCGCGCCGCAGAGTGCGTCAAAGGGCCTGCGTGGCCTGCGTCAGTTTCTAAAGCCTGCCCCAGTATCTGTGATTGTGCGCGGCAAATGTGCGCTGGTTGTGGGTCGAGTAGCGATGCAGACATGTCTCGTTGACGTCACCGATATTGCCGATGTTTCTGTTGGGGATAGTGCAGTTATCCCGGTCCGGAGACTGATGGCAAGCGCCCGTCTGCCGCGCTTTTTTACCGAGCAGTTTAATGAGTTGAACGAGTAATGCAGTGCGTTTGGGCGAAAGCAAAGTGTGAGCAGGAGCGTGGGACTGAAGTCCTGCGCTGTGGGGTGCGGATGCCTAATATCCACCTTCGTGGACAGGGAACCGACCATAATTATCATTTTTTCCTGTACCTGCTAAGGCGGTCACTATGCCTACGGCATTACTTCGTATATGTCGTCTGCGCTTCACAAAGTCGCAATTTATTGCTGCGCATTCCCATGGTTTTCTTCCTGGCCTTGCTCTCCGTCGTGAGCCAGGCCGGGCCCGGCTCCACAAAACCTGCTGCTGTCACGACTTATGCGCAGATGACCGCGCGGCTGCAAGCCGATGCCAAACAGTCCCCCCTGGTGCGGGTGATGTCGCTCGGCAAATCGGCGGGTGGTACGCGGCAACTCTGGCTGGTGCGGATTGCCGACCCGCAGACCGATCCCGAACAGACCAAACGAATTCTGATTTTGTGCCGGCAGCACGGCGACGAGCCGGCGTCTACTGAAGCGTTATTGCGGCTTGTTCACAGCGTTGCGACCGGCGGTGACCCGGCCCTCCGCGCGGAGCTCGCCCATGTCACGCTGTACGTTGTTCCAATGGTGAACCCGGATGGGGCAGGAGCGAACACACGCCGTAACGCAAATGGCGCGGATCTCAACCGGGATTGGGGCCGATTTACGCAGCCGGAAACATGGAAAGTCGCGGCTGCGGTGAAGCAGATCTCTCCAGCTCTTATCGTGGATGCCCATAACTGGGATGGCAGCGACGAGTATAATGCCGACTGCCTGGAAGTGCCGCGCGAGATGGAAACAGTATCGGGCCGGTCCGCCCATACCTGGCAGCGCCAGGCAATCAGTGATTTAGCCGCGTCTGGGTACGCCGTCCATCCGACCGCGTGGGGCGACGGTGCTGATCCACATCTCGCCCACCGATGGTTTACGCATGAAGCGATCCCAAGTGTGCTGGTGGAGACCCATTACGGCTCGCCGACTGACCGCGCGGATTTTGAGCGCCGTGAGGGCCTTTATACAGCGCTTGTTCATAGCCTTGCCAAACGTTACTCGTCGCCCTGGACCGTGCGGAAATCGGCAGTGACACATGAAGCTGCACTATTCTCCACGCCGATAGTCAAGGGTACGGGGCGGCAGTCAACCCACAAAGTCGCGCGCTTGGCCCGCTGGGTCTGGGCGCTCGGCTTGTACGCGCTGGCAATTTGGGGAATGGGCCTGCGCGGGCGTGAGAAAGACGCTGCCCTGTCAA
>JAYVVR010000489.1:0-7432 GCA_043786835.1 Armatimonadota bacterium
TGCCCCCCCGCCCCCAATAATGGGGGAGCCTGACTACACACAAACGGTATCCGTTCCGTATTGCTCCCCCATTATTGGGGGCGGGGGGGCTTCTGTTCCAAATACGCAAACAGCTCTGCCACTGTTTCCAGCCGCTTCACTGTCGCAAACTCCTCAAAATGCCCCTGCTTGCCAGCGAGGTTCAGCCACTGCTTTAGTCGGCAGAGTAAAAAGCGGTCAGTGCGCCTATCAGTCTGTGTTTTGCCTTCAATCTGCGCCGTCAGTACCAGCAGCCTCTTTAGGTGGGGAACCCAGTCAATCGGCTGGTTAGCGTCGGCCGAACAGGGCTTCGTGGCAATGCCAAGCTCGCAGGCAATAAGCTGAGGCAAAAGCGGGTCTGCCAAAGCCCCACGTCCCAGCATGAAGTGGCGGCAGCCGGTTTGATTCCGGCACTTCCTGAAGTCAGCGACTGACCATAAATCACCGTTTGCGACAACGGGGATTGTCAGGCGCTCGCGGACCTGTCCAATCCTCACCCAATCGGCGGGCGGCGCGTAGCCCTGCATTTTTGTCCGTCCATGAATGGTTATCCACGCCGCGCCCCCGGCGGCAGCCCGGTCGGCGTTCTCGAAAATCGCATCGGCGACATCCCAGCCCAAACGCAGCTTCGCCGAGACGGGGACCTCGGCGGGCAGAGCGGCCCGAACGGCTGCGACAATCGCTTCCACCCGCTCCGGATAACGGAGAATCGCCGCCCCGCCGTCATGCCGGTTGACCGTCGGGGCCGGGCAGCCGAAGTTGATGTCAATGGCTTTTGCACCGGCCTTCACGGCAGTAACAGCCGCTTCGGCCATGCGTCCGGGATCGCCGCCGAGAAGCTGCACCTGCACCGGCAGACCGCTCGGTGTTCGGGCATCATGACAAAGCTCCGGCACATGGCGCAGAAACAGCTTCGCCGGGGGTACGTCGCCGCTGACTCGCAGGAACTCAGAGACCGCGAACGTAAACGCGCCGCTTTCGGATTGGTACGCCCGCATCGGCGCATCGGTGAGGCCCTGCATGGGCGCGAGTATCAAAGCTGGTAGGGAAGAATTCAGCATAGTTTGTTGTGATTAACGTCTGCCAAGCATTTTTAACCGCTGCGTGGGCGTACCCCAGTAGGAAGACGGTTTTTTGCGGAGCTGTTCCTGTCGTTCTTCGAGATAAGCTTGCAATATCTCCGACGGCACCCGTAGGTCTTCCAATCGTTCCGGCATCTTGTCGTCTACTGCGAACCATTTGACAGGAGCTACAGGTAGGCCAATCCGCGTTGAGATTGCCAATGTGCGATCAAGGTAATGCTGCTTTGTTTCAAGAGAGATGCAGACGCTTGAGTGACAATCGTGCGGCAAAAGGGAATACAGAAGCCTACGAGCCGCTGTTGCTTTGTTGCGGTTCGCAACCTCAAACACGACGCTGCACCGATGCTCTGCATCTGTTAGACCGAAGACAAGTATTCCCCTCTGCCGCATTGCTGTTCCCTAACTCTTATGCTTTCCGCAGCAGGAAATACGCTACAGTCCCCCCGACATCCGCAGCATGCCGCCGTCAATATAATAGGTGCTGCCGGTCACATACGAAGCGTCCTCGCCCGCCAAAAAGATTGCCAAATTGGCGACTTCCTCGGGTTTGCCCCAGCGTCCCATCGGGATTTCGGCCATGAGCGCGGCTTCCATTTCGGGATTGGCCTGGACATCCGCGTCAATCGGCGTGAAGATCGCGCCCGGCCCGATATTGTTCACGGTGATGCCGTGTGGGGCAAGCTCGACTGCCATGGTCCGCATCAGCATCCGCAGGCCGCCTTTCGACGCACAATACGGGGCGTTCCCCGGCATCGGCAAATCTTGGTGGATTGACGAGATGTTAATGATTCGGCCTGGCCCGCCCTGGACAATCATCTGCTTCGCGGCAGCCTGAGCGCACAAGAACGGTCCGGTCAGATTGACCGCAATAATAAAGTTCCACTGGTCTAAGGGAAACTCGGTAATCGGGTGCTTGCGCTCGACCCCGGCATTGTTGACGAGAATGTCTACGCGCCCAAACTTCGCGATGGCCTGCTGAAAGAGAGCGGCGACCGCGTCGGGCTTCGAGACATCAGCTTCGACCGCGAGACACTTGCCGCCTGCACTTTCGATCATCTGCACGGTCGCGTTTGGGGCGTCGGGGCCGCCGACATAGTCAATCACGACCGATGCGCCTTCTTTCGCCATGCCGGCGGCAATCGCCTGGCCGATGCCGGTGGCGGCTCCGGTAACAATCGCTACTTTGTTCTCAAGCTTCATAGTGTCAATCTCCTAAAGTTTGCGGGTAAAATAACTCTTCGAGGGTAGTCTAAGTTTATGGATCGCCGTGTTTTCCAGCCTCGGCCTGACAAGGGGACCGAGCGCCGCCGCAATGCGCTGACGACGTCTGCGCTGATTTTGGTTGCCGGGGGATTGTGGCTCTATTATCAGTTTCATCACCCAGCGCCGACTGTTCGGCCAGTCCCAGAGAGAAGTATACCCGCACGGCCTGCGAGATGAAAAGAACAAAGACTTTATTTTTTGCTTGCCTGTTCAGCAATGTAAGCTGACAAACAATGGAACAAAGATACATCATATACTCGCGGACAGACCGCAGTTTTGCGTGGCCCGAACAAATCGAGCAATCCTTCGAGATTGCGAATTTTGACATGATTCCCCTCGATGTCGGCTCACAAAAACAAGAAGACTTCCTTGCTCTGTGTGTCAAACTGGAAATCGTCCCCTTTATCTCCAAATACGGGGTCTTCGGATGCACGAAAAAGGAAGTCGGGAAACACCCGTTCTATTATCTGGAACTCAAAACCATTTTGGATTACCCGGATCGCCAATTTGAGGATCGGGGCACAGGCTGTCCTGGCGGTGAGCGCCCCTGCGGCAATGGGATGACCCAAATCGAAAAGATTTTACTTCCGAAGAGGATCGCACGAAAATTAGACCGGCTTGACATTGCATCGTTGCCTTCAAGCGGTCCTAAAAACTACATTTTGGTCACAAAGCGGGTTCGGGAACTCTTTGACGCGCACGGTATCTCGGGTTACCGCTTGGTTCCCTGCCTGGAAACAAAAGTGAGTTACTCCCCGGAGGATTACCTCTTTGGGCAAAAAAACTCGGCATTAGAAAGCCACGCGAACTACTTTCAGTTGATTGTCACGGAGAAAGTGATCCACTATCCAGATATTGGAAGGCTCCTAGACTGGTCGCAGTGTCCGGTTTGCGGAGTTGTCGGCATGTTCCGGCCTCACCTTCTGGAAGGGAACACGCTGTTTTTTGATGCGGGAGATTTAAGTGCCACCGACCTTCAAATCTGCGATGGGCGCCGCTCAACCAACCTCGGAACATTCCGTACAAAGTCAGCTTGGCTGGTTGCTTCCGCGAACGTGCTGCGTCTTCTCCTAGATCACAACATGAGCGGGGTTGAAACAGCCCCTTCCTGGCCGAGAGTTGCTGTGGAAATCGTTGACATCCACTAAGAACATACAACCATGCTAAATAAACTGCGGAAAATTGTCGGAGCTGATGCCGTACTCGCGGAGCGCGGGGAGCGGGCGGTCTACGAAAATGACGCCTATCCGTTAGAAAAAGCCGCGCCGCTGGCGACTGTCCTGCCCTCGACCACGCAGCAAGTTTCGGAGATTGTGAAGGTTTGTGCGGAGTCTGGCGTTCCATTTGCGCCGCGCGGAGCCGGGACGGGCCTTGCCGGCGGCACACTTTGCCCCGGCGGCGTTTTGATTGGCGTTGCCCGGATGAACAAAATTCTCGCCATAGACCTGCGAAACCGGCGGCTGACCGCGCAGGCCGGGGCCGTCAACGTCGCGCTCACCAAAGCGGTTGCTGCCGACGGCTACTTATACGCTCCCGACCCGTCTTCGCAGGGCGCGTCCACGCTCGGCGGCAACATCGCAAACAACGCCGGCGGGCCGCATACGCTCAAATACGGCGTCACGGCAGCCCATATTCTGGCGCTTGAATTGGTCCTGCCGAACGGCGAGATTGTCACGCTCGGCGACAAAACCGAAGACGTCAACGGCTACGACCTGCTCGGCCTCGCCCTCGGCTCCGAAGGCACCTTCGGCATCGTCACCGAAGCCACCGTTCGCCTCACCCGCGCCCCGCAGGCTGTCCGCACACTTCTCGCCATATTCGACACGGTAGACGACGCCACGCAAACCGTCTCGAATATCGTCGCTGCTGGTATCGTCCCTGCCGCTTTAGAGATGATGGACGCCGTCATCTTGCAGACCGTCGAAGACGCCTTCCACTTCGGCTTCCCCCGCGACGCCGGGGCGATCCTCATCATCGAACTCGACGGCCTCCCCGCCGGTCTCGACACCCAGGTTACCCGCGTCCAAGCCCTCTGCGAGATGGGAAACGCCCGCGAGGTCCGCGCTGCCTCAACGACCAAAGACCGCGCTAATCTCTGGATGGCCCGCAAGAAAGCCGTCGGCACACTCGGACGGCTGGCTCCGTCCTGCGTCACTCAGGACTGCGTCATCCCGCGCTCCAAGCTCCCCGAAGTCCTCCGGGCCATCACGGACATCGGCGTTCGCTATAGTTTACGCATCGCCAATGTCTTTCATGCCGGCGACGGCAACCTCCACCCCGTTACTCTTTTCGACGAGCGCAACGCAGACGACGTCCGCCGCGTCATGGCCGCCTCGCACGAGATTTTAGAACTCTGCCTCGGCGTCGGCGGCACCTTGACCGGCGAGCACGGCATCGGCATCGAAAAGCGCGACTACATGCCCCTGCTGTTCCCGCCCGAGACCCTGCAAACCATGGAAGCCATCCGCGCCGTCTTCAACCCCAGCGGCCTCTGCAACCCCGGCAAAGTCCTCCCGTCATCGCATGGCTGCGCCTACGAAATCGCCCCCCGCTCCGGCGCAGTCGCCGTCTGACAGCAAAAAGCCCTGCGCCAAGTAGCGCAGAGCTGTTTATCTGTCTTAAGCCGCAAGACTAAAGCTGTGTAACAAGGTAGTCGTATTCAGCGTGTGGGCCAATCCAAAACCAGTCAAATCCTTCCGCCTGCTCGAAGGCCAATGCCCGGTATTGCCGTCCGACACGAACCGTCCACAAATCTTCTCTGATACGCCTGAAATGCAGGGAAGGATGCAGGGGGTTATCTTGCAGAAGCGCGTAATTCTTGTCGGCCAGCTCCCGCACCTCTTTTGGCAAGGCATTGTAGCAGTCCCAAAAGTCCGGTGTGGTAAAATGGTTCATAAAGGGCAGTCAGCGACGAACTTCCAGGGGCTGGCACAATCCGGCCTGCCGCTGCTCCCGGACCCGCTGCCGCAGTACCTCAAAACGCCCTGCCTCGACATCCTGCGCGATCTGCCGCTCCCACGCCTCTGCCCGGTACTCCTCGATCCATTCAAGCAAAGCCGCCAGTTCCCCCGTGGGAAGTTCAGTAATCGCTGATTGTATTTCTTTAACGCTCATGGTCAAAGTGTACCCCCTTACGGGTCGAAACGGATTTCACGGGGCTAAACCCCCGTGCTTCAACGTGCAACTCCCCGCCTTCGCGGGCAAAATGCCGACAAACAAAAGCTTCAATCTTCGCCCGCGCAGGCGGGGGGTTGTCCCTTTGAAGCATGGGGTTTAGCCATACAATGACTCTGTAACACGTAACCGAGATCTTACCTCACGATTTTTTCCGTCCGCGCCGCCTGTATAGACCCGCCATGCTGGAAGTGCTACTTACTGTCGGCACTTAGACATATCTTAGCCCGATTGATTTAGTCTGAGCTTCTCGCGACGCTTTGCCTTATACTCAATATACTGGTACCTCGACTGCAAAATCCCTGACAGTTTTCGTGACCATCGTATATTGACTCATCCACTTTTTAGCAAACATAGCCAGATTGATAGGATCAGTTTCATCTATGCCTATTTCTTTAAACCATGCTATTCCCCAAGAAAACTCGCGCCGTTCTTCGGAAAACATTAATTCGCCGAGTTTATGGGTCGCTTGCTCGACTTCTGTAATACAAACTGCTCCGTCTTCCAGTGATGTGAAAAAGACATATTCCAGACGCTCTCTGACTGCCAATAAATTGGGATTTCCTTTTTCTTCGTTTATCATTACCATCAAAGTTATAGCGAGGCGATATATCAATGATTTCGCATCGAAATATGGTCTCATCGTGGTGTTAATCACTAGACCAGGCTGAAAATTCATTGCCTCAGATAGAATATACTCTTGAGCAAGGACTTGTACAACTTCTTCTGGCGTGACCGAAATTTTCGGCTTATGAATATCGCTCAAGTGTGCTTCCCAATTTCTGACAGTGATGTGTTGTTATGCTTGAAGTGTCCACACAGACACCCTTGAAGCGAGCCTTGAAAAGTCCTCGTTCTGAATGATGACCTTACCGTCTTGCTCATATATGTTTCGTCCAATTTTGGAAGCGGCCAATTCTTCAATAACTGATTTATTCGCTGCAAAAATCGTTGCCGTACTAGACTTATCATTAGGTTCGAAGTTGTCCCGAAGGGCTTCCTTTGTTATTACACAAACTATTCGGCGGTTGTTAGCGAGAGCGATAAATTTATAACCGTCTCGATTTGGCCCATCTTGGTACTCGTCGAGGAATTGTATTTCCAATTCAGCAACTTCACCTTTAACTGTATCTGCATAAACACGTCTTTGTTGCTGCGATGCTTGCTTGTCTCACTGCCACTATACCACATATACCGGGAACGTTCCGGATTATACATGACAAAGAAAAGCCCCGCGCCGGATGGCGCGGGACTGTTTTGTCGCTGTCTTGCTCACTCCGCGCTGGGGCGGGGCTGCAAGGTGTCGAGCAGGTGGCCGGCGGCGCTGATGCTGTCTTCTTCCAAAAGCTGGCGCAGGACGTAGGGGAGGATGCCGCCGTTGAGGTAGTAGTCTACTTCAATCGGGGTGTCTATCCGAAGCGTCAGGGGAACGCACTCGGTCTCGCCGCTTGCCCGGTGGATGACCAACGTCACGTCCATTTGGGGCGAGATGCCCTTGTCGAAGCCGGTCAAATCAAACGTCTCGGTGCCGTCGAGGCCGAGGGTTTGGGCGTTGGTGCCTTCCTTGAACTGACACGCCAAAACGCCCATGCCGATCAAATTGGAGCGGTGGATGCGCTCGAACGACTGGGCGACGACGACCTTGACGCCCAGCAAGTTAGTCCCCTTGGCGGCCCAGTCGCGCGACGAGCCGGTGCCGTATTCCTGGCCGGCGAAGATCATCAGCGGGACGCCTAAATCGCGGTAGATCAAAGACGCATCGTAGATGCTCATCTGCTCGCGGGCAGGCTGATAAACAGTCATGCCGCCGACGACGCCCGGCACCATCAGGTTCTGAATGCGGACATTCGCAAACGTGCCGCGCATCATAATCCGGTGGTTGCCCCGGCGCGAGC
>JAYVVR010000490.1:0-2598 GCA_043786835.1 Armatimonadota bacterium
CCGGGGGGCGTTCGGCGGCATTGTCCATGATACGTCGGCGTCGGGGGTGACTTTGTTTATGGAGCCGCAGGTCGTCGTTGATCTCGGCAACGAGATTAAAGAGCTGACCATTAAAGAAGAGCAGGAAGTCGCGCGGATCCTGCGCCGGCTGACCGACAGCGTCGCCCGTGTCGGTGCGAGCCTGACCGTGACAATGGAAACGCTCGGAGAGATTGACTTTATCGCCGCCCGTGCCCGCCTTGCCGAAGTGCATAACGCCGTCGAGCCGTCGCTGAACAAAACAGGTCTGACACGGCTGCTTTCGGCCCGGCATCCGTTGATTGACCCGAAATCGGTGGTTGCGATTGATATTGAGCTGGGCGGGAGCGCTAACAAGATTTTGCTGATTACCGGGCCAAACACCGGCGGCAAAACAGTGAGCTTAAAGACAACCGGGCTGCTGACACTGATGGCCCAGTGCGGCCTCCATGTCCCGGCGTCGCGGGCCGAAATGAATGTCTTTGACCAGGTGTTCGCGGACATCGGCGATGAACAAAGCTTGCAGCAGTCATTATCTACTTTTTCGGGGCATATCACTAACATTGTCCGAATACTCAAAGACCTGCGCCGGAATGCACTTGTACTTTTAGACGAAGTCGGCGCGGGAACCGACCCCGGCGAGGGCGCGTCACTCGCCCGCGCACTGCTCGACCATCTGCGCTCCCACGAAGCCCGTGTGATTGCGACAAGCCACTACGGCGAGCTGAAGACCTATGCGTTTGTCACCGACGGCGTCCAGAATGCCAGCGTTGAGTTCGACGAGCAGACCCTTTCGCCCACCTACCGCCTGCTGCAGGGCATTCCCGGCTCCTCCAATGCGTTCGCGATTGCCGGGCGGCTTGGAATGCCTGAATCGGTGCTGGACAACGCCCGCATCGCGCTGACCGGGACCGATGAGACTGCTGACCTTCTGCGCGAGCTGGAAGAAGGCCGCCGCAAGGCAATCGCCGAGGGCAGGGCCGCCGAGCAGGCCCGGGTTGAAGCCCAAATGCTGCGCCGCCGCTACGCCGATGAGCTGTCGAATTTGGAAGCCCTACGCCGCGAGTCTCGCCAAAAAGCCCAAGAAGAAGCGCGGGCTTTAATCAAACGTGCCCAGGACAAAGTGGACAACACGCTTAACGAGCTGCGCCGCGCCCAGACCGAAGGCAAGCAGACAGAGCGGGTCCGCCAGAAGATCAAAGACATCGGCAGCGATTTGCAGTCGGCGATCCAGTCCAAGCTGTCCGCCGACCAGCCTGCAGCATTCGAGTTTGTCCCTGACCGGCCTCTGCGCCGGGGCGATAAAGTGATGATTACAATGCTCGGCATGGCCGGTGAGCTGCTGGAAAATGCCGACGGCGATTCGCCGGTTCCAGTCCAGGTCGGCGCAATGCGCGTGTCTGTCCTACCATCCACCCTGCTGCTTTTGGGGACCGAGCCGCGCCAAGCAAAAACGCCGCCGGCCCGGCCTGAGATGACTCCGCTGCCGCGCTCTGCCGCCAGCCTGCCGCCAGTCAAAGACGGCGACACTATGCCGTCGTTCAACATGGAAAAGACAATCGGCATTACGCCTCAGCTTACGCTCTTGGGCCAGCGGGCCGAAGAAGCCATTTCTAATGTCGAAAAGTATTTGGACGACGCCTACGCCGCCGGACTTAGCCGCGCCCGATTGGTTCACGGCAAAGGCACCGGAGCCTTGCGCCGGGCGGTTCAGGAATACGTCTCGTCCCACCCCCTTGTGACCGAATACGCGACTGCCGACCCTGAAGAGGGTGGGGCAGGCGCGACTGTGGTAACGCTGCGGGCAACGTAAGAGACTGTATAGAAGCGATTCCGAGGTCCCCCCCGCCCCCAATAATGGGGGAACCGGATGGAGGACGCAGTGCCTCCTTCATTCCCTTCATGCTCCCCCATTATTGGGGGCTGGGGGGCTGCTCGGCTCTTTATACAGTTTCTAAGCAGATAGCCGTGGAACTAAAGTTCTACGCTGTGGGGCGCCGACGCCTACTCTCCACCTTCGCGGAAAAAGATTTCGTGCCCGCGAAGGCGGTCACTGGGCGCTTCGCCCCACAGCGTAGGGTTTCAATCCCTCGCTTTTCTCGCCTTCCCTGTAGAACGAATTCTAACCATGCCTGAACTTTACACAGTCGGCTACGAGGGGATTAGTCAGGAGACGCTGTTCCAAACTCTTGTCTATCACGATATTCAGACACTGCTGGACATTCGGCAGCTGCCGCAGAGCCGCAAGCCGGGTCTGTCTAAGACTGCGCTCGGCGTCGCAGCCACGAGCTGCGAAATACAGTATCAGCACCTTCGCGCCCTCGAGACACCCCGTGATCTTCGGTATCAGCGCAAGCTGGACCATGACGAAGCTGCGTTTCGCTTGGGTTATCTCACCTATCTCGCAACGCAGGACGAAGCCATGGAGACACTGGTCGAACAAGTGCAGCGCTCACGCTGCTGCCTGCTGTGTTACGAAGCCAATGTCGAGGAATGCCACCGCCTACTGGTCGCAAACCGTGCTGTTGAGCTGACGGATGGAGCGCTGACAGCGGCCCATCTATCAGCGGTAGAGCTAAA
>JAYVVR010000491.1:0-2597 GCA_043786835.1 Armatimonadota bacterium
GCTCGCTATGCCCCGACTGCATCATATTGAGGTCCAGCCAGGGTTCTGTATGAATAAGCTGCGATGTCGAAAGCGGCCCGCCCTGCGGATGGTACGAAATCAGCGCCTTCCCGCCGGTCCCGGCCTGAATGCCTGCCGCCATTGCTCGCCAGAGCGGGATCCAATCGGTGTCTTTCGTGAACCCAGCCTTCCATGGATCGCCCCAGCTTGCATCAATTCCCGACAGCTTCGCTGGTCGATCCCCGCCGAGTATCCAAAGCAGGTTGGCCGCATCTTTGTACCGCGCTCCTAGCCACTGCCCGTACTCTCGCGCCGTTTCGGGGTCATTGGCATGAAAGACACGCGGCCCGGCCCCCCACGGCGCGGTCACTTTGTCCCCCCAGGTTGGCAGTAATCCGATATACAGCCCAGACGCGCTGCCTGCGCGATTTGCGCGTCCATTCCTGCAAAATACGCTGCATTGGGGGTGCGCGGATTGTCGCCGTCGAGGGGCCGGTGGCCTGCTGCATTCGGCGTATGCAGGCCGTCGAGTTCCGCGAGGGCGACCGCGCATATGAGGTTAAAGCCCTGCGCGGCCCGTGTTTGAAAATAGTGTTCGGACTCGGCAGGTGTCAGCCGATGAAACAGCTCCCAGGCTGTGTCGCCAAGCAGAAAGAACGGCATGTCATTGCTGCCTTCGGTGGTCAGCAGATGCGGGTTTTGCGCGCTGCGGCGCAGGCGGGGCAATGGGTTCATAACTAGTTGTTTTCTGGTGGGCGAGCGAAGAGGGACAAGGGAAGATGAGCGTGGGAATATATTCCCACGCTCATCTTTCTCTTATGGTATCCCTGCTCTTATAGTACCCCTTGGCTGTGCCAGAGGGCCCTCAGCTCCCTTGCCCGCATGCGCGGGCCGATTTCCGGCGTGTCTATCAGGCCATTTTCAGAGTTCCTGGCGTTCTCCGATTGGTACTGAGCGGCATAGGCCGGGCGGTCCTCGCTTGTCTCGTTTTTCAGCGACCGATGGTAGGTATTACGGTCGAAAATGCAGACATCGCCCTTCTTCATCTCCGGCAGCGGCCTCCCGCCTTCCGGCTCGGTCTCGGCTTCCCGGTGGCCGAGAGTGTTCACCTGCTCCGTTGCTTTCGACGGCTGGGTTCCGAGGCGATGAGTGCGCGGGGCGACCCACAAAATCGCCTTGTCGGGGGTGATGTCGCACAGCGCGACAAACGTATTCAGCGCCCCGCCCAGCACTTGCATATACTGGTTGTCTTGGTGCCACGGTAGCCCTGTTCCGCCGTGCGCCGGAACCACGGCCAGCATCCCGTACAAAATGCGCGGCTCATTGGCGAAAATATCCGAGACAGCTTCGACAATATGCGGATCCACAAGCAGGCGATGAATGTCGGCATCTTTTGCCGGGTCTTTGTGGTCAAAGCAGCGTACGGACCAGCCGCCGCCTTCCGTGCCCTGCTTCGGGGCGGCCGCCAGCGCCCGGTCAATCTCGTCGGTCAGGACCAGGCCCGGCACGACAACGTAGCCTTCGCGGTAAAACTCGGCAATTTGGTTTTCAGTCAGCATGATTTTGCTCTCCTCCTTCTATTATAAGCGTTGGAGACGCGGCAGGCAAGGGACGAGAGTAACCATCTAATGCACTTTTGACGCCTTCTTTGAGCCGCCGCCGGTGACTGCCCGGCGGCAGCCCGTAGCGGGCGCGAAACGCCCGGCTAAAGTAGGCAGGGTCGTCGAAGCCGCAGAGCGCCGCAATCACGTCCAGAGTTTTATCGGTGGAATCGAGCAGGCGGCGGGCACGCGACAGCCGCAAGTCTCGCAGGAAGCGCATTGGCGGTACTCCGTAGGCCGAACGGAACGCCCGGTTTAGTGAGCCGGGATGCAGGCAAATCCGCGCCGCCAGATCGTCGCGCCCAAGCGGCTCCGCCAAATGCTCTTCCATGAAGTGCACGAGGCCCGCGAATCGGTCTGCCGGCGTGTCCAGCACCACCGGACGCGGCACCGCCCCGGCGGCCTGCCAGTCGGCAATGACCGTGCTGAGAAGCCGGGTGCAGGCGCTGAACGCCGCCAGTCCAGTCGTACTCTGCACTTCCAGCAGCTCTCCAAATGCTTCCGACCACAGGGCCGGCGCGGTGAGTCTCACTGTCAGGGCGACCGGATAGAGGCGCAGTAATCCTACGCCGGAGCCGATAGTGGCATCGAAAAACAAAAACTCGTGACGCCCTGGCCCCGCCGCGCTTTCCGAGAACGGCACTTCCGGCGGATGCACCATAACCATGCCTGACGACGCCGTCCGCCGCTCCCCGCCGGTGCGGGTTTCAACGCAGCCCTCTCGCACATGGCTGACGACCCAGAACGGCAGGCACTGATCCTGGATGTCCAGGCTTCCGTACCCCGCCGCCGCCACCTGATGCAAAGTCAAATGAAGCTGTTCGTCAAGCATAGCAGTTCACCGTTGAAGTATCGCGGGATCGAGCAAAAGCGTCAGGAGTGCGGCGAAACGCAAAAAAGCAGCCAGTCTTATCAGACCGGCTGCTTTTTTGAGGAAACACTGCCGAAGGCGAGACTCGAACTCGCACGCCCTTGCGAGCACTACGACCTGAACGT
>JAYVVR010000492.1:0-2595 GCA_043786835.1 Armatimonadota bacterium
CTCGTGGGCGAAAGCCCCTCCGGGGTTGAGGACAGTTCGGCGATGCCATAGTCCTCTCTGTAGCCCCGGAGGGGCTTTGTCCGGCGAAGCCGGGGGTAGCCCGGCCTTTCAAGGCCGGGGTCAGGTCGTGCTTCGGGGTCAGGTCGTGCTTCAGGGTCGGGTCGTGCTTCATCGTCTCTCTCCTAAATCATCGAACGCGCCTTCAGATCCAAGTAGTGGTTGATCAGGTCTGCACTCAACTCTTCCGGTGGGCTGTCTATTGTCCACACCCCCCGCCGCTTAAGGACCGAAATTGCCGCCCGGCGCTCCTGTAAAACCTGAGTGGCGACCGCCTTACGGTAGACGCCCGCACTGTCCGTCGGCACACTCTTCGCGGCCGCAACGATATTCGGGTCGCTCACCGTAACACAAACGACGCGGTGCAGGTCGGAGATCATCGGTACGGCGTCCAGCATCTGCACCGACGAATCCGGATCAACGAGGTCGGTGAACAGAACGACCAATGACCGGCGACGCCAGCGGGTGGAAAAGTTCTGGAAGGCGGCTTTGTAGTCCGTTTCCACCATGCGCGCTTCCAGGTTGTAAAGCCTTTCCAGGATGCCATAGACCTGCGCCTTGCTCTTTGCGGGCGGCAGGTAGGCGCGGACATCGGCGTCGAAAGCCATTAATCCCACTTTGTCGTCGGAAGCGGCGGGGACATAGGCCAGCATCAGGGCGGTGTTGACGACATAGTCCAGCTTCGCCATCTTCTGGATGCTCTGGAGCATGTTCCGGCCCGTGTCCAGCAGCAGCATGATGTTCTGCGAACGCTCCGCCTCGTACTGACGCGAGATCAGCTTGCCGCGCCGCGCCGTCGCGCTCCAATCAATCTTTTTGTACTCATCGCCCGGCACATACTCGCGCAGGCTCTCGAACTCGGACCCGCCGCCGCGAATGCGGGCCGCGCGTATCCCTAATTGCATCAGCCGACCGCGCCGGGCCAGCAGCTCATACTTCGCCGTCTCGGCCAGGTTCGGGTAGACCTTGACCGCGCGGCGCGCATTGGCGATGGCCTGCCGGCGGATCAGGCCGAGCCGTCCGGGATATTGGAAATACAGGTCGCCGAAAGTGAAGTCGCCCTTGGCAGGCGGTGTGACGTAGTAGACAAAGCGGACCGGGCGCGGATCGGGCGGCAGCAGCATCCGCCCCTCGACCGCGCGGTCGAGGCGAAAGGTCGGTGGCGGCAGATCCCGGATGGTCAGCGCCAGCGGCGCATTCGTCTGGTTCCGCACCTCGATAGTGACAGCGTTGGCCGCCCCCAGCGAAAGCTTTTCGTCCACCACACGGGTCAGGCGGACGGCCCGTTCAGGAGGCGGCGAGGCGAGGAAGTCGGCGACGGCGCAAGCGGCGAGCAGGGCATTGTAAATCAAAACAGCAGTGAGGAGCCAGGGCGCGCGAGCGACGAACAGCAGCGGCAGCGCGCCGAGTGCGAGGAGCAGGATGAGGCGATAAGTCAAGCGCATAAGTCATTATAGCGGGCAGAGCAAGCGGCGTCAATGCCCAGCCACACCGCCCCGCGCCGCGAACGCACCGGAAATTAAAATAATTAATGTCAGCATTGACTTTATTAATTTTTTAACCCATAATATGTCAGGAATTAAATAATGACGCAACCACTGCCGAACAAATGCCCGCTGTGCAGCGGGTCATTGGAAGTCACCGAAGCAGGCTGCCTCGACTGCGGCATCCAGATCCGTGGACACTTCGAGCTTGCACCCTACCGCAACCTCGACCCGGAACAGCTTCGGTTCCTCGAAACCTTCCTCCGTTGCCGGGGCATCATCCGGGACATGGAGACCGCTCTGGGCATCTCCTATCCCACCGTCCGGGGGCGGTTGGATGCCTTGCTGAACGC
Organism: Armatimonadota bacterium; assembly: GCA_043786835.1. GTDB lineage: Bacteria > Armatimonadota > Armatimonadia > Armatimonadales > Capsulimonadaceae > JANXMY01. Next base: position 1,895 of record JAYVVR010000492.1, read on the forward strand.
ATTGGGGTTCTCCGGCGAAGACCAGCCCACGCCGCCGACAGCGGAGCAGAAAGCGGCCCGCCGACGCGAGATACTGGCCGCTATCCAAGACGGCACCCTGGACGCCGATGCAGGCCTGACCGCCTTGCAGGAACTGTCCAGCGAGCGGACCTGAAAGGGAGATGGGCCGGGCCTGCACCGGGGCGGCTGGTCATGGCGGTTTTGCTTCTCGTCGTCCCGCGCGCAGGCAAGGCGGCGCTGACCAGCAAGAGCGCGAAGAGAGGCAGCTGAGGAGACACACGGAGACACATATGGCAACCATGCAGCGCATCGAGAACACACAAGAAACAGCCCCGCGCACGACGGAACGCGGGCATCTCTCCCTGGTGGAATGGCCCACAGACGCGCCGCCCTCGGCGCCGGCCCGCAGACCGGCGGACCCGGCCCGGCGCCGGATCGGAGACCGGCTTTACGAGGGCGGTATCCTACTCCTGATGGCGGCCACCGCCCTAGCTGCCCTGGTCAGCTTCGCGCGCCTGTAGGACGGCGAGCGGCCACGGTTTCCCACATCTTCAACGAACGACTTTTCAATGAACGGCTTTTGAATAAACGACCCTGGAGGTTATCCAATGAGCGAAGAAAGTATTCTCATTCTCAATATGCTGCGCGAGGGCAAGATCACGGCCGAGCAGGCAGACTCCCTCCTGCGCGCCGTCCGTGTG
>JAYVVR010000493.1:0-7395 GCA_043786835.1 Armatimonadota bacterium
GGTTCCATTCGATGGATACCAAGAGTACGCATATGGGTAAGTGCCGTCTAAAACCGTTGACCCGTTGATGAGAGTTGCTGGCGTAGTAGTATTCACCGCGAGCTGCCAGTACACACCATTGTTTTTTTGTTGTCGCGCAGCATTGAGAAGCTGTGTGTAATTCCAAGTTCCGTAGTCCCCGGAGAATACATATGTCGCAGGCGTCGTGATGGTTCCCTTCCAAGCTATGCCATTTGCTCTTCCGTCGGGGGAGGAGTAGTAATCTTTTTGTAGCTGAACAGCCGTGGGATTGATAGAAGTAGGTAAATCTGCCACAGTTCCCATAAAAACATCAAGCATAGCACTCGGCTTCTCAACAATAAATGCTTGTGTCGCTGTTACATCAAGGCCGGCAGCCGGAGATGCACCAGTTGGAACCGCTAAATGTGCCGTACAGCTTACCGATGCTCCCGTTGTGGGTTGAGCAAGGTTACAAACAAGTTGGCTGTTAGTTTCGCTTGCTAGAGGCGTGTAAACACCCTTCGCATCATTGGCAACATAGTTCTTAAATGGGGCGCCGCCGCTCGCACTCCAATTCCAGGAAGTCTGTGTCAGCGGCCCTGCACCTAATGTTGCGCCAAGTTGCTGACCAACTAGCAAACGCTTTGCTGTACTTGGACCAATACCGCCGCCGAGGTTGATGGTGACGGGATAGATAGCGGCGGAGTAGGTCACGTCGCAGTAGCTTGCGCCTGATCCTATACTGGCGGTCGGGGTGCAGTCCACTCCCACAGTGCTGCTTGAATTGGCGACCGCGTAAAGCGTTCCCTGAGACATCCCCCCGACTTGTGGATCGCCTAGACCGTCGGCGCATTTGCCGCCGTTGGGACTGCCACCTCCTAGAGCGGCGGTCGAAGTTTGGACCGTCAAAACTTGGGGCGATGGGGGATCGTCGGGACCACTTGATTGCCAAGTGAACAGTGCCTTAATCTATCCGCCACACGAGCCGGGACCGCCCCCACTGTAAACGCCATTGTAGAAACTGTAAGGATGCGAGCCGCCGTAGTAGGTGGCGCTGCCCCCACTATAGACGGGAGCCGAGTAGTTCCCAGCGTGAAGGGGAGTAGCCGTTAGTAGCCCGAGGTAGGAAATCAGGCTAAAAACAGCGAGTGTCAGGCGCAGAGACGACGGGGTGCAGAGACGACGGGGTGCAGAGACGACGGGGTGCAGAGACGACGGGGCGCAGAGACGACGGGGCGCAGAGAACAACATAGGTTCCTCCAAATCGCGGTCGGTTGCAAAAGACGCCTGGCGTTCAGCGTCTATATTTCCGTTGTGTCACAACTTACACAGGGTGTCAAGCGCGATTTTTGCTGTCTGGTGCGAGATAACGAGGGCGCGGCATTAGGAACCCCTCCCGTTCGTTCCTCACTCCCTCCCCTGTTAGGGAAGGGCCAGAGATAACTTAGGGCCAGAGATCACTTTGGAGCGGATAGCGAAAGCCTGCGCCCCTGGTTCTCAAATCTGTATTGCTCTTCCCTGACAGGGGAGGGAGTGAGGAACGAACGGGAGGGGTTCCTAATGCCCCTAGACATTCGGGCTGACTTTTGTTATAATAAATATAACTTATGGCTGACTCCGATAAAACGCGAATTCTTGGCGACCCCGCAAACACGGACCCGAACCAGACCCGGATGACGAATGACCCGGAACGGACACGGCTGAGTCTTGCTCCGGCAGGCTTTCCCACGAGCGCCGCGCCGCGTGCGCTGACACTCTCGGCTATCCCCGGCAACGCTTTCGCACCGGCGGCGGACTTGGTGCGCGAGCATTTTCTCTACGATATTCGGGCCGGAATAAGCGGGATGGGGGGGCTGCGCTTGCCGCTGAACATCTCGCTGGTTCTCGATAGGTCGGGGTCTATGGAAGGCGAGCCGCTGGACTATGCCAAAAGGGCCTGCGCGTATGTGGTGGACTTGCTGGAACCTGACGATATTTTGAGCGTCGTTACGTTTGAAGAAAATGCTGATGTCATCATGCCAGCCCGGCGGGTCGCGAATAAAGCGCTGGTCAAAGACTACATCAACCGTATCTCTACGGGCAATACGACCAATCTCTATGAAGGGCTGATGACGGCCTGCCAGCAGGTGGCGTCGGTCAAGACCGCGAACACGCTCAATAGAGTGCTTCTGCTCACCGATGGCGAGCCGACTGCCGGACCCCGTGATTTCGCGTCTATTGTCGGCCAGGTCGCCGAGCAGAAAGGGCGCGGGATTACGGTCACGGCGCTCGGCTTCGGCCCCGACTACAATGAAGAGCTGATGGCCGGGATCGCCCGGCGCTCCGGCGGCAACTACTACTACATCGCCCGGCCCGAGCTAATCCCCGAAGTGTTCCGGCGTGAGCTGGATACGCTGATGAAGATCACGGCCCGCAACCTGCGCCTGCGGCTGCACCTGTCGCGCGGCGTTTCCGTGCGCCAGGTCTACGGCCAGCAGCCGGTTCTCGGGCAGCGCAGCGCGGAAGTGACGCTGATTGATGTCGAAGCCGAAACAGGACTGTCGTCGCTGTGGGAGCTGGAGATGACGCCGCGCCCCGCCGGGACCTGCCGGGTCGCGATCGCCGAGCTGCTGTACGACGATGCACTCACAGGTCGGCAGGAAAAGCTGTCGGCAGACACGGTCATTGAGTTCACGTCCGACACGCTCAAAATCGGGGCCGGCAAAGACCCGCGCGTTTTGTCGGAAATTGAAGTCGCCCGCGCGGCCCGGTCGCTCGATAAAACGGTCATGGGCATGAAGACGCAAGGGCTGGACAGAACCCAGGTCATGCAGGACTTGAACCGGACGAAAACTTTGATGCTGGATCAGGGCAAGCTGGCCCAGGCCCAGCAGATTACCCAGGCCATGCAGGACATTCAGAGTGGTGGGTCGGTCGAAAAGACCTTGATGGGCACGATTTACACGCTGGACCAGGGGAAAACACGCTGAGAAAAACCTGCCGACAAAGTGTTGGCGAATGGCTTAAATCTGTGGAATAATCAAACGATTGAAAAACTATTACGCGATTTTAGAAGTGCCAGTCGGATGCAGTCTGGAAGAAATCCGGCAGGCGTACCACCGGCTCGTGCAGGCGCACCTCGACGACGAGGCTGTCTTCGCCGAGCTGAAAGAAGCCTACGAAGTGCTGACCACGCCGACCCGGCGGGCGGAGTACGACAAAGCGGCTTGGGGCGAGACGTTTGATGCACAAGCCACGGCTCTGCCCCTGACAAACGGCATGAGAACCGGCGTGCGCTGCCCGATGGGGCCGGACCCTTCCTGCCCGGTCGTTCAAGGCCGGGTGGTTCCTGTCGACAAGTTCTGCCCGGACTGCGGCTACGCGCTTGCGGGCCTGTCCCCGGAGACGGCGTTCGATCCGGCGGCCCTGCCTGACCCAGCCCGGTCGGCCCGGCTGGAAGGCCGAAACAGTTTCACTTATCCCCTACGGCCCGGTGTAAATACGGTCGGGCGGGAAGGGACGGACGTGCTGATTTTCGACAAGACCGTTTCCCGCAGCCATGCCCGGCTGGAAATCGAAGACGGCGGCGGGGCGTCGGTAGAGGACCTCGGCAGCACGAACGGCACCCAGGTCGGCGGCGAACGGCTGCTGCCCAATGTTCCCCGGCGGCTGGCGAACGGCGCTGCAGTTCAGTTCGGCAGTATCGCTCTGATCCTGCGCCTGCCGGAAATAGCCGTTTCAGATATCGTGCCGCTACTTGCTTCGGCAGAAAATACCCGCGGTCAGGTCTCGGGAATGCAGGCAGGTGGGGTCGGAATTGTCCTGCTGAAGCCGGGCATGACGACGTTTGGCCGCCGCCCCGAGAATACTATTGTTCTGGCCGGTGATTTATATGTGTCGGGCGCTCATGCCCAGATCAGTGCAGACGGTGACGTCTTTATTCTCACCGATATCGGCAGTACCAATGGGACACTGCTGAACGGGGAGCGCCTGCCGATCAATACGCCGGTGACGCTCGACAGCGGCGACGTTGTGGTCATCGGCGCGACCGCCCTGCGCTTTGACCGACTTGGACCCGGCGGCGAAGTGCTGGAAGCCGCCGACGAAGTGCTGGAAGCCGCCGACGAAGAGTCCGATCACGGCGAAGAAACGCAAGAAGAGACTGCTTCGGAAAACGCAGAGGGATAAGCGACATGCAAGAGGCCACACTAGATGCAGGCACCGGGCAGGAAAAAACTGCGCGGCTGGACCGGGACATATTGAGCGAGGGCTGGGCCGAAGTCAGCCGTCTGCCGCGTGTTCTCGCGTCGGTCAAGATGGGCGCGAAGACCGATTTAGGCCGGGTTCGCGACAACAACGAAGATAAGTTCGATTTCTATGAGCCGGAGGACCCGGTCGTTCTGGCCGCGAAAGGCAGCTTTTACGCGGTCGCCGACGGCATGGGCGGGCATTCAGCGGGGCAGATCGCCTGCGAGCTGGCCCTGAAAACCGTTCTGTCTTTGTATTACGGCGATCCATCGCCCGACAAAGAGGCATCACTGCGCCGCGCCGTCACTGAGGCCAATTCACTGATTTATGACACAGCGCTGGCTATTCCCGACCGGCAGGGCATGGGCACGACCCTAACGGCGGCGGTTTTGTGTGAAGATACCCTGCTGATTGCCCAGGTCGGAGACAGCCGAGCGTATCTTTTGCGCGGCGGCAAGATTTCTCAGATCACCGAAGATCATTCGTGGGTCGCCGAACAGGTGCGTCTCGGAACGATGACACTGGCTGAAGCTCAAGTTTCGCCGTTTCGGAACATTATCACTCGGTCGGTCGGGACGGCGGCGATGGTCGAGCCGGACATTACCACCCAGGAAGTTCAGGTCGGCGATACGTTTGTGCTGTGTTCCGATGGCCTGACCGGTCATGTCGAGCCGCCCGAAATCCAGCAGATCGCGGCGTCTCAAAGTCCGTCCGCCGCCGCGATGGCGCTGGTCGATCTGGCAAACGAGCGCGGAGGCCGGGACAATATCACGGCGCTTGTGCTGTCTATCCGGGCACTGGTGCCGTTTGAAGGCGGGGCTGAGCAGTCTGCCGGTGAGACCGCCCCGAAAGAAGAGAAGTCTTCCCGCTGGGGCCGGCGTAAGTAGAACGACTCCCCGCCCCCGGCCCCTCCCCCCATCGGAACGGGAGAGGGGAGTAGAATAGGATGAGGCCGAATGCTTTTTCCTAGTATCTTACCCCTCTCCCGCGCAGCGGGGGCAGGGGTCGGCGCTTGCGCCGGGGGTGGGGGCAAATCGCGCGTAGGAGAAACCGTCCGTGGCAGTCTCGTCCAATACCGTTCTCGGCAAGTACCGCATCGTCCGCGAAATCGCCCGCTCCAACGACATTGTCTACGAGGCGATTGACCCGAGCATGGCCCGGCGTGTTGCCGTCAAAGAGCTTCAGCTTCCGATGCATCTGGCAGGGGCGCAGAAGCGGGAGCGGATCGAGCGTTTCTACCGGGAAGCGAAAGCGGCCGGGACATTGTCGCACCGCAATATCGTGACAATCTACGATGTTGGGCAGGAGAACGACCGGCATTTTTTGGTGATGGAATATCTCGAAGGCCAGAGCCTGCGCGATGTTCTGCAAATGCAGGGGGCGCTGCCGCTGAAAGAAACGCTTGAAATCGCGCTCCAGCTCTGCGACGCCCTCGGCTATGCCCACTCGCGCGGGGTCGTGCATCGGGACGTCAAGCCCGACAACGTCCATATCCTGCCCGGCGGCATCGTCAAGCTGACCGACTTCGGGATCGCCCGGATCACTGCCGAGCCGAGCATCACATCGCAGGGCCAAGTGTTTGGCACCCCGTCGTATATGTCTCCCGAACAAGTCGCTTCCCAGACTGTTGACCATCGCACCGATTTATTCTCGCTTGGCATTACGCTCTACGAGATGCTGGCGGGCCGGAAGCCGTTTACCGGTGACAGCGTCATTACGATCACTTACAACATCATGAACACGCAGCCGGCGATGCCGGTCGGTGTGCCGGGACCCTTGCAGCAGGTTTTGCAGCGGGCGCTCTCAAAAGACCCTAATCTGCGTTACCAGAATGCCGCCATGCTGGCTGCCGACCTGCGGGCGGAAAAGTTCTCGCTGTCCGGGACGCCCGTGCCTCCATTCCCTTCCGTGCCTCACTCAGCCTCACCGCTGTCTTTCACGTCCGGGCTGTCCCTGACCCTCGATACCGGCACAGTGCCGCCGGAGATTTCCGGGATGCCCGCACCGCTTCCCACCGCTCTTAATTTAAAATCGGCCCCGCCAGTCCGCACGGCTCCTGTCCTAGCAAAGCCCATTGTTTCCGAGGAGATGCTGCGGGTTCTGCGCTTCGCCCTGCCGGTCGTCGCGCTGTTTGCCCTCCTTGTTCTCATAAGCTGGGGACTCTACACAGTCGCGACGTCGCTTCAGGTGCATCAGCAGCGGGTTCAGTCGGCTCAGCTCACGCACCAGGGGGAGGACGCGCTGCATCAGGGGAAATACCCGGATGCCGCCCGTGCCTATGCGCGTGCCGCCGCAGCTGCGCCGGTGGGGTCGCGGGAAGCAATTGCGGCGGTTTCCGGCCAGTCGGCGGCATACAACGGCGAAGGGCAGACGGCGCTTCGTGCGAACAATCTATCCGGGGCGGCGGATGCGTACCAGAATGCGGTTGACCTGGATGCTCACAATGCGGAGGCCGCCAACAACCTCGGCAATGTCCAGTGGCAGCTCGGCGACACGGTGGGCGCTCTGGAAGCCTGGCGAAAGGCTGTCCTGGCAGACCCGTCCAGCCCGGCGGGGGTTCAAGCGCAGACCAGTGCCGTTCAGCATGCGATGGCGCTGGCCCAGACCGCCGCTAATGCCGGCAACCTGCCTGCCGCCCGCACCTACTGGCAGAAAGTCACCGAAATCGCCCCCGGCAGTGATGAAGCGTTCCGTGCCGAGCAGAGTATCAGCCGGACAGGTAACGCGTCAGGTCATTAGAGTATTATTGTTGGAACCGGCACTGGAAGTGCTGGTTTCTCGTGCCCGCTGGTAATCCCCTATGACCCTACCCCCCTCTCCGATTCACCCTCCACTGAGACTCGGCCTCATCGGCCCGCGCGGGTTCGGCGCGTTCTGCACCGGTGCGTACCACGACGCTATGGCGGCACGGGTTATCGCGTTTGCCGGGCGGGATCCTGCCGCCCTGGTGGTGGCGGCGGCTCAGTATGGCGTCCCGAGCACCTACACCGACTGGCGCGAGATGCTGCAAAACCCTGACATCGAAGCCGTGCATATCGTAACGCCGCCGGATCGTCATGCTGAGATGGCGATTGCCGCGCTGAACGCGGGCAAGCACGTCTTTGCCGAAAAGCCGCTGGCAACGTCAAACACCGATGCGAACGCGATTTTGACGGCAGCGAAAGCCGC
>JAYVVR010000494.1:0-2588 GCA_043786835.1 Armatimonadota bacterium
GACGGGGCGACGCTTGCCCATCAATCGCTGGGTGGAGCGGTTTGGGATGCCGAAATCTCGGCGGACGGGGCGTATGCAGGGATTGTAACCGGCGGCAAAACGCTGTATTTGTACACGCTGAGCGATCAGCCCTATGTGTCCGGGGACAAGCGTATCCAGCACTGGCCGCTCGGCGGGATCGGCAATTCAGTGGCATTTCCAACACTCGGCTCGTTTCTCGTGACCGGTACCTGGAACGACAGCAGCGTGGCCTGCTATACGCCGCGCGGCACCTGCTTGTGGCAGTATCCGGAAGGGGCAGCCGCACGTCACGCGCTGTCGTCGCGGTTGTTTACGGCGCAGATTTGCGGCAGCGGGCGTTATGTGCTGGGGATGTCATCAGGGAATGTCAGGGGCAGCGATCCGACGCTGTATTTGTGGCGCAGCGACGGCGGCGGGAACCCGGTCTGGAAATCTACGCTGGGGGAAGACGCGTTTTATCCGACCGCTCGGATTACTCAAAGCGGCGATTTCGTGGCGGTTTCTTATTTGAGGCAGATCGTTCGCGGCAACCAAAGCCTATCCGAACATCACCTGCGTTTATTGAACCGGGCAGGCAATATCGTTTGGGAGCGCGGCGGCCTTTTGTTCCCGCCAGACCTCATCGCCCTCTCGCCCGACGGCAGCCGCTTGATCGTGTCCGACGGCAAAAAAACCCTGTTCGCGCTGCGTCACGACGGCCACATCCTGCGCCGCTATCCCCTCCCCGGCTTGCTTCGCCAGACGGCCGTCTCCGCCGACGGCCGTGTACTTTTAGTCTATACCGGCGATGGGACTCTCAGTTTGTTCGGACTGGAGTGAGGTCGCCTACACCAGCAGCGGCGCATCAACATGGGTCGAGTCAGTGCTACCTGCGAGATGCTCGGACTCGCCGACCATGCCGCCGACGTTGATCTTGATGTCGGCCCGGTTTTCGATCTTTTCGACTTTGCCGTCTTTAATCCAGATCACCCGGTCGGAAACGTCTACCATCTTGTAATCGTGTGTCGCCGTGATAATCGTGACACCCTGCTCTTTATTCAAGCGGCGCAAAAGCGCGATAATCTCTTCGCCGGTCTTGGAATCGAGGTTCCCCGTCGGTTCGTCGGCGAGAATAATGCTGGGATTATTTGCCAAAGAGCGGGCAATCGCGACGCGCTGCTGCTGCCCGCCGGAGAGCTGGGACGGCTTATGGTGGTAGCGGTGTCCGAGGCCGACAATGTCGAGAAGCTCCATGCCCCGTGCCTGACCTTCATCGGTGGGCTGGCCGGCAAAGATAGTCGGCAGAGTGACGTTTTCAAGCGCCGTCATGACCGTGATCAAGTTGAACGTCTGGAAAATATAGCCGATGGTATGGCACCGCAGGTAGGCAAGCTCGCCGGCATCAAGCTGGGCCATGTCAACATCGTTGATAAACACGCTGCCGCTGTCAGGTTTATCGAGGCCGCCGATGGCGTTAAAGAGCGTTGACTTTCCTGAGCCTGACGGTCCCATAATCGAGATGTATTCGCCCCGTTTAATGTCTACGTTGACGCCGTCAAGCGCCCGCAGCTTTTCTTCTCCCAGCGTAAAGACTTTAACGACGTCTTTAGTCCGAACGATATATTCTGTAGCTGACACGGATAATTTCTCCAAAAATGGCCCTCCAGCCCCCAATAATGGGGGGGTATGAAAGGCCGCACTCTTAATCGGGTTCCCCCATTATTGGGGGCTGGGGGACTTTAGACTTCTGTCCGCAGCGCGGCGGCGGGCGGCATTTGGGCGGCACGCTGGGCGGGCAGCAAGGCGGCGATCAGCGTCAAAAACCCGCCGATGACAATGCAGGCCAGCATCGAGCCAAACACAACCCCGGTGGTCAGGTGACCGATGCCCTCAGCCCAGCCCAGGGATGCCCACCGGACAAAAAATACTCCGATGAACCCGAGCAGCCAGCCGGCAAACGATGCCACAAAGCCCATAAATAGGGCTTCAATCAGAAAGAGCCGGACAATCAGCGAGTTCAGAGCGCCTAAGCACTTCATCGTGCCGATCTCCCGGAAGCGCTCCGAAACCGACATCAGCATCGAATTGGTGATGCCCACCGTGCAGACCAGCAGCGCCATGACGCAGAGCCAGATTTGACGGTTCAGTGCGCCAGGGTCGCCGGTCTTTGAGGTCAGCAGTGCGGTGATGCCGGAAAATGCCAGAAACGCGATGCCAAGAAAGATGCCGGCTCCGGTAATCATCGAGCGCCAGAAGCGGATTTTGAGCGAGTTCATCGCAATCTGAACCGCCTTGCTCCACGGCAGATTGATCTGTGTTCTAATACCGCCGCCGCCCGCGTTTCCCCGGCGTCCGGGGACGGTCGTTTCGATGGACATGAGCTGTCCCTCCACTTTCACTTTTGCTTTTATCGAGACCAATCAAGCGCCGCTGGGCCAGGATCCGCATAAACGAGACGACGCTAACTTCCGCCTGCCGCCGGTTCAGCTTGTAGGCGCTTGCTGTGAACACCACCAATTGCTCGACCGAGTGCTTGCCATCGCACTTTTCCCAGACTGCCGAGCCGAACTCATCCAGCTCGATGGTTT
>JAYVVR010000495.1:0-2585 GCA_043786835.1 Armatimonadota bacterium
CGACATTCCCCTTTGTTGTGCCATGGGACGACGCGACTCCCGGTACACTCACCGACGTTTCGTTTCTGAACGCGAAGCCAGCGGGTGTCCACGGGCCGATTATCGCGAAAAACGGCCATTTCGTCGAAAGCGCAACGGGCGCTCGGGTGCGCTTCTTAGGCACGAACTTTGCCGCGAAAGATGCGTTCCCCAGTCATGCCGACGCGGAGAAAGTCGCGGCCCGGATTGCGAAGCTCGGCATCAATCTGGTCCGCCTGCACCACATGGACAACAGCGACTGGGGGCAGGATGCCAGCATCTGGGACTACAGCGTCAAAGACCGGCAGCATCTCAGCGCAGTTCAGCTTGACAAGCTAGATTATTTCATTGCCCAATTGAAAAAGAACGGCGTCTATGTCAACATCAACCTACACGTTAGCCGTCAGTTTTCTGAGGCCGACGGTTTCCCGGCAAGCATCAGCCAGATTCCAACGTCGTTCGATAAACGTGTGGATGAGTTCGACCCGCGCATGATCCAGCTTCAAAAGAACTACGCGCATGACTTGCTCACTCATGTCAACCCGTACACGCACCTGACCTATGTGGCCGACCCGGCGGTGGCGATTGTCGAGATCAACAACGAAAACTCGCTGGTCGGCGACCCGTGGGCGACCATGGGCGCGGGCCTCGACACCCTGCCGGAGCCGTTTCGCGGTGAGTTAGTGGGCTTGTGGAACTCTTGGCTGTTAAAGAAGTACGGTACGGATACGAAGCTGCAAGCCGCGTGGCTGGCCGGTATGACGCAAAACGGCCCCGGTCTGCTGTCCCAAGCCTCGGAATGGACCATTGAGCATCAGGGAACATCGCTGGCCGCGCTTCAGCCCGAAGGCACCGGCATCAAAACGACGATTTCGCAGGTCGACGGCACGGACTGGCACGTTCAGGTCCATCAAACTGGAATAGACCTCCAAAATGGCGCGACTTACACCGTGACATTCCGGGCCAAAGCCGACACCGCCCGGACAGTCGCGGTCGCCGCCGGTCTCGACCAGGCCGACTGGCACTCTATCGGCCTCGCCGAGAACGCGGCGCTTACGACCGACTGGAAGCCGTTTACCTCCGTTTTCACGTCCCACGACACCGTTCCTAACCATAACCGCCTGGCGTTCACGCTCGGCAGCCAGACCGGAACCGTCTGGATTTCAGACCTACAAATCCATGCCGGCGCGGACGGCGCGGGCCTTGCGCCGGGCCAGTCGCTTACGCGCAGCAACATCGCCATTCCCGTGTCGGCATTGAAAGCTCAGAGCGCCGACTGGATCGCGTTCCTCGCCGATACCGAGCGCACCTATGCCGACACCATGCGCGGTTATTTGAGGAACACGCTCAATGTCCGCGCGAATATCATCTGCTCCCAGATTTCGTGGGGTGGTCTTACGGGCCTGAACCGGGAGGCGAATATGGACTTCGCCGACAACCATGCGTACTGGCAGCACCCAAGCTTCCCGCGCAAACAGTGGGACTCGAAAGACTGGAACATCGCGAACACGCCGATGGCGTCTGATTTAGCCTCAGGCGGCGGCGGCACTTTGCGAGATTTAGCCGAGTACCGGGTGGCCGGCAAGCCTTACACGATCTCCGAGTATAACCATCCTGCCCCGAGCGACTACCGGGCCGAAATGCTCCCCGAGATTGCGACATTTGCCGCGCTTCAGGACTGGGACGCGATCTACTGCTTCGACTACGGCCAGTATGGAGCAGGCGTTCAAAATGACAAAATCAACGGTTACTTCGGCATCGGCAGCGACCCTGCCAAGACTGCCTTCCTGCCTGCCGCCGCCATGATTTTCCGGACTGGTGAAATTACGCCCGCGTCTGATGCCGTCGGCCTGGGTCTTCCCAGGCAGGCATTAAACGATGCTCGATTAGGAACGCTTTGGAATGCCGCGCCTCCTGATTTCAAGAAAGATATCTTCCAGCAAAAGCTCACAGTTGATATTGCCCCAATCTCTGCCCGAATGAACACCTGGATGGATCATCAGTCTCTCAAGCCATCAGTGTCTCGTGTTCAAGCCCGCACGACGAGTGCCGGTGGATTGTACAGTGCGAACAGCCCCTTTTCATCGGCAACAGCCGGCTATGTCGGCGGGCAGACGGTAACGCTGGGCGCAAACACGCTGATATTCCCGAAGTTCGGCAACAACTTCGCGGCAATGACGTTGACGGCGATGGACCGGAAGCCGACGGTACAGTCGTTGAAGCTGCTCCTGACGCTTGTGGGAAAAGTGGAAAATCAGGGGATGGGGTGGAACGCAGACCGCACGAGTGTCGGCGACCAGTGGGGGCAGGGACCAACACTGGCGGAAGGTATTCCGGCAGCGGTCTCGCTCAAAACTGACGGCCCGCGCACGGTCTGGGCTTTGGACGGGACAGGAAAGCATTCGCAGCGTGTCCCAGCGGCTTACTCGAATGGCTCGCTGACGTTCACAGCCGGGCCGGAATACCGGACAGTGTGGTATGCTGTTGAGAAATAACGGGCCGCACGAAATGAAACGCCCCCCAGCCCCCAATAATGGGGGAGCATGACGGAATATGAGGGCGCAGCA
>JAYVVR010000496.1:0-2582 GCA_043786835.1 Armatimonadota bacterium
AGATTGAACAGTGGCAGAACAATGGCCTGCTGTCTGAAGCTGAGATGTCATGCCTCCTCACCCCGATGCTGTACCAAGCGTGCTATACCAGCAACACCAGCGGCGTCTTCAAAGGCTTTCATAACGGCTGGGGCGGCCAGACCAAAACCGCGCTTTACCGTATCCTCTCCCAGTTTCAACTGAAGCCCGCAATCTTTTATGACAACGGGCAGCAGAACGACGTACATCAAATGGACTCCGCGCCGCTTGCCGCGGCTCTTCATGAGAACGGCCAGACCGTTGATATTGCCTATCTCGACCCGCCGTATAACCAGCACCCCTACGGCAGCAATTACCATGTCCTCAATACGCTCACGCTCTGGGACAGGCCGCCGCTGACCGAGCAGATTACAGGCCGCAATAAAGCCGCGATCCGCGAAGATTGGCGCACCGAGCGCCGCAGCCTATACAATTACGGTGCGTCTGCCGCCGACGCTTATGACGCGCTTTTGCAGTCCCTGAACGCCCGGTTTATACTTACCTCTTACAGCACCGACGGTGCTATCCCGCTGACAAGCTTGATCGAAGCGTGTCTAAAGCGCGGGCAGACCGACTTTGTGACCCAGCACTACAAACGCTACCGGGTCAGTACACAGCGCTGCTCCAAAAAGCCGCTTAACGTCGAGCTGATTTTGATTGTAGACACAGGGAAAAGTCACACAGGTGCAAGCGCCGAAGCGATTTGCGAGAGCATCGTGGCAGCGGAAGAGATGGCGCTCAATGCAAGAAGGAAGACGGCACCAGCAGCTCTGGCATAGCTGCCGGAACCGTTATTATTAGCTGCCTATTCCCCGCCTGCACCCTGCTGCCATAGACCGCGACCCAGCGCTCAGGCTGCTTGCAGGCTGCTTGGCGGAAGAGTCTTGATGCTTTGACAGCAGCAACTTTGCCTCTTTACGAAACTTTTGCAGCTCGGCGTCCAAACGCTTGGGATCGCCGATAATCTCTTAAAGACTAGGCTCGGTCATGTTTGTTCTCTCACAGCGATTTGGGGACAATCACGGCGAACACTTTGTCCACGGTCTTGATCTGCATCCATGTCTTCCCGCGCTTCTCCCAGCTATCGGTGCCGACTTCATGGAAGGTCGTCATCCCGTCAGGCTTGGCAAGCTGCCCATTGCTGTCGAATGAGACGTTTACGATCCCTTGACTGGCCTTGACATTGGTGTACTTGATGTGAAAGCCCATCTTTTTCGCCCCTTTCATCAAGCCCTGGATCCCGGCCAGATATTCGGCGCGTGTGGACGTTTTGCCGGAGGGATCAACTGACACATAGCTTGGGTCCAGAAACGTGCTGAAAGTCTTGATGTCACACGCTTTAGCCGCGCCAATCAGTCCCGCATAGCGGCCTTGAAGCGCGGGCGGTAAGGGCGCCGCGAGAGCAGCCGAGGGGAGGCAGACAATGACAGCCAGAGCCGGCATCAAAAGGCGGGAGGACAGGGTAAGGGGCAATCGCATGAAGTTTCTCCTGACAGAGTTTAGGCAAGTAGTATTCGGAGCTGAGAGCGCAAAAATAGCCGGACGTTCTGAAGACACGCCCGGCGACTTGCTTTTTTCCTAACGGCGGCGCAGGAAGGCGGGGATGTCCACGTCGTTGTCGGCGGCCTGGCGCTGGGGGGTCGGCTCAGGCGCGGTCTGGGTGGCCGAGCTGCGGCTGCCATCTCCGCTCGACGACGTGCTGGCGGCAGCGACGGTCGTGCGGGCCGGGACGGGAACGTGCGGGCGCTGGTCGAACCCGGTGGCAAGCACCGTGATCCGCACTTCGTCTTTCATATTCGGGTCCTGGACAATGCCGAAAATGATGTTGGCGTCCTCGGCGTCGGTCGCCTGCTGGATCAGCTCGGTCGCTTCATGGACCTCGGCCAGCGTCATGTCCGGGCCGCCTGTGATGTTGATCAGTGCGGCGCGTGCCCCTTCGATGCTGGTCTCGAGAAGCGGCGATGCAATCGCGGCCTGAGCGGCATCTACCGCCCGGTGATCGCCGGACGCGACCCCGATACCCATGAGCGCAGTGCCGGCGTTCAGCATGATCGCCCGGACATCGGCGAAGTCTACGTTGATGATGCCGGGAATGGTGATAATGTCCGAGATGCCCTGGACACCCTGCCGCAGCACGTCATCGGCTTCTTTGAATGCCTCAACCAATGTCGCCCGCTTCTCGACCACGCCTAAAAGCCGGTCGTTCGGAATAATAATGACCGTGTCCACTTTGTCCTTCAAATTATCCACGCCTTCGTCGGCGAGACGGGCGCGGCGCGGGCCTTCGAATTTGAACGGCTTGGTGACGACGGCAACCGTGAGAATGCCCAGATCTTTCGCGATTTCGGCAATCACCGGGGCCGAGCCGGTTCCCGTGCCGCCGCCCATGCCGGCGGTAATAAAGACCATATCCGCGCCTTCAAGCGACTTTTTAATGTCGCTTTTCGACTCTTCGGCGGCATTGCGCCCAACTTCGGGGTTGCCGCCGGCGCCGAGGCCGCGTGTTAAATTCTCGCCAAGCTGGAGCTTGTAATCGGCGGCGGAGATGTCCAGCACTTGAACAT
>JAYVVR010000497.1:0-2577 GCA_043786835.1 Armatimonadota bacterium
TGCGGGCTAGTCCCTGGGGGGCAATGTCGCTGTTGATCTCGTCGGTCTGCTGGGCGTTCGGCTCGATTTGGAGCCGCCGCCTGCCGCTGCCGCTGGGCCTGTCTGCGCCGGGGGCACAGATGCTCTGCGGTGGCCTGCTGCTGCTGTCCATGAGCGGCCTGACCCGCGAACACTTACCGGCAGTTTTGCATCTGCGGACCGCGCTTGCGTTCGGCTATTTGGTGCTGGCGGCAGCAGTCGGCTACGGCGCGTACGCGTTTTTGCTGCAAAGAGTGCGTCCGGCGCTTGCGACTTCGAACGCGTATGTCAACCCGGTCATCGCCGTCGCACTTGGTGCGGCATTCGCCGGGGAACGAGTGACAGCGATTGGGATTGCCGCCCTGCTGCTGATTTTGACCGGCGTCGCGCTGACGGCGTTCACCAAAGCGCCGAAACGAGAATGACATCTTGGCTAATGAACTTGACGCACTCCAAGCGACCGGCCTGCAAACGATGGCGGCACAATAAGCGAGGGTTCGGCAAAAGAATACTCTCTTATCTGCCCGCATTTCGGTACTGATGGCCTGTGCTTGGACCATGATACCCAAGCCCGGTGTCTTCAATATATTGCACGTCACATCAACACGGTTGCAGCTATGCCGCCGGGGGCTGTGCTGGAAGTGATCTTGCTCCGCTGGCACCATTTCGGCGAGGCGTATTCTTCCCTCGGCATTAGGGCGCTCGCCGCGCTCTCGGCGACGGAAACGGTAACTTGGGCGGAGATTGCCCAGGAGAAACCACCATGAATATTCAGTCGCTCGGCTACAAAACAGATTTGTTTTTTTCGCGCTTTGACGGCGAAGTGGTTGACCGGGGCGACTACACGGTGATTCGGACGCCGTCCAACCCGACGTTTCACTGGGGCAATTTTCTGCTCTTTGACCGGCCTCCCGCCGCCGGGGACTTGGGGTGCTGGCAGAGGCTGTTCGCCGCTGAAATCGGGCCGCCGGCAGACATTGGGCATGTCGCGTTTGGCTGGGATACGACAGCGGGAGAAACAGGCGATATTCAGCCGTTTTTAGACGCCGGCCTGCGTCCAAACGCCTCAGTGGTACTGACGGCGAAGGCTGTCAATCCCCCGCCCAAGTACAATTCCGATGTCAGCATCCGTCCACTGCGCGAAGACTGGGAATGGGAAAGCGCGACCGAGGCGCAGATTAGCTGCCGTGCCCCGGAACATACACTGGAAGGCTACACGCCCTACAAAACACGCGCGATGGCCCGCTACCGCCAAATGGTGCAGGCGGGTCTCGGTGAATGGTTTGGCGCGTTTTTGGAAGGCCGCGCTGCGGCGGATTTAGGGGTTTTTGTTGAGAACGGGGTGGGGCGGTTCCAATCGGTCGGCACGCACCCGGACTTTCGGCGGCGCGGCCTCTGCGGGACCCTGGTTTACGAAGCCGCGCGTTATGCGTTCGAGCGGTTAGGGGCGGAAACGCTGGTCATGGTGGCGGACGAAGAGTACCATGCCGCGAAGATTTACGAGTCCGTGGGCTTCCTGCCGACGGAGCATCAAATCGGCGCAGACTGGTGGGAGGGCGCGGATGGCAACGGATAAAGCGACGGCTGAGGCGGTTCTAGCACGGATTTCGGCGGTCGCCGACGCCCGAATCCGGTCCATGTTTGGTGGGTATGTCATCTCTGTAGACGAAGCAGTCATCGGGCAGTCGAACAAGGGTGAGCTGTTCATTAAGACGACAAAGTTCGGCGCAGACTACGCGCCGGGTTTGGAAACTGCGTCGCCATCATCAGATGTCTGAATACCAAAAAAGGCTCATGTCTGCTTAAACGCAGGTGTGAGCCTTTTTCGTCATCTGACAAGGCCGGAACCTCACTGAAAAAACAGCTCAGGAAGCTCATCGTGCTCGCATGCGTGTACGCCGCTTCTAGCGCTGGATGCCTAGGTC
Source organism: Armatimonadota bacterium (assembly GCA_043786835.1). GTDB lineage: Bacteria > Armatimonadota > Armatimonadia > Armatimonadales > Capsulimonadaceae > JANXMY01. The sequence continues at coordinate 1,944 of JAYVVR010000497.1, forward strand.
GGTGAAGATGTCTTTCTCGTCGCGGCTCCGGGTCGAGAACTCGGATACCACCGCGCCATCCTCGCCACCCTGAAACCAGTGCCGGGTGTCGGGGAGGATCGTGTACTGCTCGCCGGGGCGCAGCACCACCTCATGCGCCGCCGTATAGGCGCCCGCGCGGGCTGCCGGCGGGTGCGATTCGGGAGCAGACGTCGGCTCACCTTCGACATAAAGCCGCACGAGGCCGTGTCGGCACCGAAAGGTTTCCTCTTTACCCGGCTCGCCGTCAACCGATGGGTGCCGGTGCTCAGGACAGGTCTGAAATGGCAGCAGGACCAGCTCTTTCGCGCAGACCCGTTGGGTGTTGATGTAAGTGATAAGCTGAAGCCCGGTGGTTTCCAGCGCCCCAAGCCCGAAGTCCGCCACTTCAATGCCTGCGGCCTCGTCGGGGGTCAGAATAATTCCGGCGTGTTCCAGAGCTTCCCGTGCCTTGTGACGGGCCATTCCGATCTCCTCAGTGCTCAGCATAATCTATTTCCTTCCATTTCCCTGCCGTCAATCCACTCGGTCGGCAGGCCCGCGCCAGACGGCGAGGCGCTCGTCCCACTGCCAGCCCGGCGCGGAGACTTCTGAGGGCAGTCGGGGCCAGCCGGCG
>JAYVVR010000498.1:0-2576 GCA_043786835.1 Armatimonadota bacterium
ATCCGAGAGCGGCAGGGCTGGACCGCGCCCAAGAGTCGCCGTCGCCGAATGCCCAGTGATCGAATGATTGTCGCTCGACGGCATGTCTATCGGCAGCAGGCTGGCGGACTCCGGCACGGCTTCGGGCGGTCGCTTTTCAGACTTATAGACCGGCGGCTCATCGCCGGCATCTTTGGCGGCGGCGTGAGAGTCCGGGACTTCGATCCCCACCCGGCGGGCAAGCTGCCGGAGCGGCTCGCCGCGCGTTTTGATAAGCTGCAGGACAACCCAGACGACCCCGCCCAGCAAAGCCAGGCTGAAAAGAGCAGTCAGCAGCCGCTGAACGCCGTTCGGTTTGCTGCCGCCGTCTGCCGGTATGGTTTGTGCCGGAATGGGCGCGGCAGAGGCGAGGGCATGGATCGGCTGGAAGTCGGCCAGCACAAACCCAATCGGCAGGGGTGCGCCGCTACGGGCAATGGAAACGGGGCGCGACGCCACTTCGCCGGTGTGGGTGTCGATGACAAAAACGGTGTCCCCAGTCGCCATCGGCGCGGCGACTTGAACAGTTTTTGCGTGCGTGACCGTCACCGGCAGGATCCCCACCGGTCCGTCTTTGGTCTGCATCCAGTAGCAGTAAGTATCTGCGCTCGGCAGGGTCAGTACCAGCGGCGGGCGCGGGGCGGCATGGGTGCTGAGTGTCAAAAAGAGCAAAAAGAAGAGCGCAAATGCTGCAGCGAGTTGAGAGACCCCATGAAAGCGCCCCCGACCCCTCCCCCGCGACGGGAGAGGGGAGTCAGAAGTTAGACGACTGCACTTATTCCTGATCCGCTCCCCTCTCCCATTCTGATGGGGGTGGGGGCTTCTTGCAGACTTTCTACACAGTTCCTTAGTCATAGGTTAAATAGCCTCCGGCTGACAATGGGCGATGGCGGCAGGCAGGAAATCAATCAAATCGGTCGCAATCAGGCCCGCCGGCCCGCCCTGCTTGGCGGCGGCTAAGTCGCCCGTCAGCCCATGCAGGTAGGCCCCACTGGCGGCAGCTTCCCAGGCCGGAGTTTCGGTGCCGAGCAGCGCCGCCAAAATCCCCGTCAGCACGTCCCCTGCCCCGCCAGTCGCCATGCCGGAGTTGCCGGTCGTGTTGATCGCCAGCCGTCCGTCAGGCGACGCGATGAGTGTCCGTGCTCCCTTTAATAATACCACACAGCCATAGTTTTGCGCCGCTCTTTCGACAGCCGCCCGCCGGTCTGCCTGCACGGCCTTCGTATCGGTCCCCAAAAGCCGCCCCATTTCGCCGGGATGCGGCGTCAGAATTGTCGCCGCTGTCCGCGCCTGAATCGCCGAACCGCCCCGATCGGGTTCGAGCGCCAAGCAGTTCAGCGCGTCGGCGTCTACCACCAGCGGCACAGGGCAGCGAGCAACAAACTCCCGTACAAACTCCCGCGTGTCGGCGTTGTCCGCCCCGCCGATTCCTGGCCCAATCGCCGCCGCCGTACCTTTCGCGGCAAGTTTCAGCGCCGCGTCAACAGCCTCTACGCTAAACGTCCCGACACTTGTTTCCGCCAGCCCCTGCGTCATCACCACCGGGCTGATCCGCGCCATCACTGCATTCTGGAGGCCACTTGGGACAGCCAGCGTCACTAAACCGGCCCCGGTCCGCGCCGCCGCTTCGGCAGACAATGTCGGCGCCCCAGCAAATCCTGCCGACCCGGCAAAGACCGTGACATGGCCGAACTTGCCTTTGTTGGTATCCCGCCCATTGACCCGCACCGGCAGCCAGTGCCGCACATCAGCCACCTCGGTCGCGAAGACGTTGACATCGCCCGCCGCCATGACTTTGCGGGGCATCCCAATATCCGCGACAATCAGCTCTCCGACATACTCCGCGCCGGGGTAGACCATTAGCCCGATTTTGGGCAGCGCGAATGTCACCGTCAGCGTCGCTCTGACGCACGCGCCTGTCACTTCGCCGGTGTCTGCGTCGAGACCCGATGGCACATCTACGGAGACAATCGGGCAGCCGCTACTATTCATGGCCTCGATGATCTTAGCAAGATGGCCGGCGACCCCGCCTTTGATGCCGGTGCCAAACAGGGCATCCACAATGAGGTCGTCCCCCCGGCCCCCAATAATGGGGGAGTCGGAAGGAGCGCCAAAGAGGTTCATGTGCAGCCCGAAGTTCTGAGCGATGCTACAATTCACCGCCGCATCACCGGTGAATACAGCAGGATCTGCGGCCAGCCACACGATAACATCTGCCCCGAACCGCGCGTGCAGGTGCCGGGCAATCGCCAGGCCATCGCCGCCGTTGTTGCCTTTGCCGCAGACGGCGGCAATCCGCTTGTTTTTCAATGGGCCGAACCGCTCGGCGATGACATCTACGACGCGCAGGGCGGCGTTCTCCATCAGCACAATGCTGGGGACGCCGTAGTCTTCAATGGTGCGCCGGTCCATCTCGCGCATTTGGGCGGCGGTGGTGAGTTTTTGCATGGTATTAGCTTGAGAGATTGTTCAGGTTAGCCCCGCCGTGATAGCCCCGCCGCGTTAGCCCCGCCGCGTTAGCCCCGCCGTGAACGGCAGGTCTGGAGGCGAAGCGCCAA
>JAYVVR010000499.1:0-2567 GCA_043786835.1 Armatimonadota bacterium
CTTTAGTATTCCGGGTCTTTTTTTGTCACTCACAATTTCAAGAAGGACATTTTCGCTCAGTGGTGAATTAGTCTGTGTTCTTAGGAGGTACGAGATTTATGCAGTATACGAGTTTAGGACGGTCTGGCCTCAAGGTCAGCCGCCTGTGTTTAGGAACGATGAACTTCGGGCCGCAGACGACCGAGGAAGATAGTTTTCAGATTATGGACCATGCGCTGGAGCTTGGCATCAACTTCTGGGACACCGCCGATGTCTACGGCTGGAAGCAGGGCGAGGGCTACACCGAACAGATTATGGGCCGCTACTTCGCACAGGGCGGCGGGCGGCGCGAAAAGGTCGTGCTGGCAACCAAAGTGTTCGGCGGCATGAGCACGGCAGGTAACAAAGACTGGCCGAATACGAACCGGCTCTCGGCACTCCATATCCGCCAGGCATGCGATGCCAGCCTGCTTCGCATGAAAACCGATTATCTCGATCTATACCAGATGCACCACATTGACCGCGAAACGCCGTGGGACGAGATCTACCAGGCATTTGAAGTATTAGTCCAGCAGGGCAAAGTCCTGTATTTCGGGTCGTCGAACTTCGCCGGATGGCATATCGCGCAGGCGTCGGAAATGGCGAAGCACCGGCACTTTTTGGGGCTGGTGTCCGAACAGACCCATTACAACTTGAACGTACGTCTGCCCGAGCTTGAAGTCATCCCCGCCTGCAAGCAGTACGGCCTTGGCCTCATCCCGTGGTCCCCACTGGCCGGCGGGATGCTCGGTGGTGTTCTGCAAAAGGAAGCGAAGGGCCGACGGGCTGGCATGGATATTGAATCCAAGCGCCCGCAGCTCGAAGCGTGGGAAAGTCTCTGCAAAGAGCTCGGCGAAAAACCCGCTGATGTGGCTCTAGCGTGGCTTCTCAATAACCCGGTTGTCTCGGCCCCGATCATCGGGCCGCGCACGATGGAGCAGCTTGACGGTTCGCTGCGAGCGCTGGAAATCACGCTGGCTGATGACACGCTGGCAAAGCTTGACGGCATCTTTCCGGGCCACAAAACCGCCCCCGAAGACTACGCCTGGTGAGTCCATTCGCCTTGGCACGGTCATAGGCTCCGAAGACTTTCCCAAAAAAAGCCCCGTGACTCGGTCACGGGGCAAAAACAGAAGTCTTAAACAGAAGTCTTAAACAGCAGGCGCGAGGCGGTGAACGGGTGATGCGAACGCGCCTGAGATACGCTTGAGCGTAGATGACAGGGCAAACGGGGTTCGGGCGAACAGGCTGGGCCGGGCGGCAGCCGCGCAGGCGAGGCTGCCGGGAACAAATTGGGGCCGTCCGGCGCGGCCGACGGTGCGAGTCGTGTGGACCAGAGTCATGGGTATATCCCTTCTCCGAGAAACGCAGAAACGCTGTTTTCGATGGCAGCATTCGAGAATAGTCATGGACGGCGACTGCGTGGTCGTCATCCAGTGTGCGTAAGAGCGGCGTTCTGTACTCCCTTAGTGCATAGACCGTGCCAAGTGGGGTGATTTTGGGGACTGTACGAGAAAGTTTTTTTACGAGAAGGCAGCGGAAAGCATCCCTTCCGGAAATCCGGGTAAATTGAGCCAGTGGGTAAGACAGAGGGTATAATCAGCCTATGTCTTTACTTCAAGAAAGCCGGAGCGAAGAAACTGCGCCAGTGCAGACTCTCCAGCGGGACTGGCGACTGTTTTCGGTGGCGGTGGGTTTGTTCGGCTTCGGATTTGCGGTCTACGGCGCGGTGTTCATCAACTTTATCACTGAGACGCTGGGCATTCATGCGGTGCAGATGGGCGCTCTCGAGTCAACTCGGGAAATACCGGGCTTGCTGGCGGTAGCGATTGCGGCGGTGTTTGCCCGGTTTGCCGAGGCGCGGATTGCGGCCCTGTGCCTGTGTCTTAGCGCGGCGGGCGTCGCGGCAACAGGCTATGTGCATGGCTACGCGGAACTTGTTTTAGTCACGGTCTTCTGGTCGGTCTTCATGCACCAGTGGTTTACGTCGTCGAGCGCCATTCCCCTCGCGCTGGCCTCGGGCGTGGAGGGCGGACGGCACCTTGGACGGATGGGGTCGGTCGGAGCGGGCGCGGCGATACTGGCGTTCATTTTTGTCCGGTTGGGCGTCGGGCATGTGTCGTACCAAACGTTTTTTTGTGTTGCCGCCATATTCATTTTTGCCGGCGGCGTCTGCCTGCTGCCGATGTCGGGGGTATCGACCACGCACAATCGCCCGCGCCTGCTGTACCGCAAAGAATACGGCCTATATTATGGTCTCACTTTCCTGGAAGGCTGCCGTCGGCAGATTTTTACGACGTTTGCCCTATTTGCTTTGATCGAACACTGGAAAGTGCCGGTGGGCCAGATTGCAGCACTCATGCTGACAAACGCCGTGGCATCGTTTGTAGTGGCTGCGCCGGTCGGGCGCTTGATTGACAAGATCGGCGAAAAGCGCTCGATGTCGTTCTACTACTCGGCGATTGCGCTGACCTTTGCCGGGTATGCACTGGTGCGGAGCGTGTTCGTCTTAGAAGCGTTGTGGGTGCTGGACAGCGTGCTGTTTTCGT
>JAYVVR010000500.1:0-7331 GCA_043786835.1 Armatimonadota bacterium
GCCTGACGGTTTTCTACCTGCCCAAACTTCTCGAAGATGCGGTCCAGCGCGTCGGCAGGAATGCCTTCGCCGGTATCGCGCACAAAGAACAGCAGGGAGTTTTCGGGGCCGCAGGAGACGCCGACCGTGACTATGCCGCCGCGCGGCGTGAACTTGATGGCGTTGCCAATGAGATTGACCAGTGTGCGCCGCAGCTTGTCTTCGTCGCCGGCAAACTGCAGGGTGTTCGAGACAACTTCCGGTGTCAGGGTCAGCTCTTCCGCCGCTGCCAGCAGCGTTACCTGCTGAATGGCCTGGGAAATCAATGTTTCGGGCGAAAGAAATGTTTTGTCCAGCGGCACTGATTCCTGCTCCATCTTCTCAATGTCCAGCAGGTCGTTAATCATGCCGAGCAGAGTTTCGCCGCCGTCAGTGGCGATTTGGAGCATCTCCCCCTGAGTCTCGTTCAGGTCGCCGACCAGCGGCACCGTTTGCAGACCCGTGAGAAGTGAAGTTAATGGGGTTCGCAGGTCATGGACAATCATGTAGGTCAGGTCGTCGCGCAGCCGCTCTAATTCCCGCAAGCGCCGGTAGCTTTCAGCAATTTCGGCGGTGTAGCGCTGCTCTCGGTCGTGGGCGCGTTTCTCCCGCAGGCTCGCTCCGACCCGCGCCCGCAGCAGTGTCGGGTTGAACGGCTTCGGCAGGTAATCCGCCGCCCCCATCTCAATGCAGCGCACGACGCTTTCCAACTCATCGAGTGCCGAGATCATAATCACCGGCAGGTGCTGTGTTGACGATCCAGACTTGATCCGAAACAGGACCTCATAGCCGTCCATTTCCGGCATCATAATATCGAGAAGCACCAGGTCAAACGGCTGTTCGGTAAGAGCGCTGAGCGCTTCGGGGCCGCTGCCGGCGGTCACTGTCCGGTGGCCTTGCTTTTTGAGGCGACGCGCGAGAACATCCCGGTTCTCTTCGTTGTCGTCCACAATCAGCAGGAGGCCGCCGTCTTCGTTTGCGGGTTCGGTGGCTGTCTCGATTTCTTCCACACGCGGGACGAACACTTTTTGCGGCGGCAGGACCGGGCTGCCGAGGACTTCCAGGTGCAGGCGCTCGTCCACCAATGCCAGCAGGCAGCGTCCGGCTGCGCGGATCTTCTCGACATCGGCAAGCAGGTCGGAGCGGTCGGTCTCGGCAAGCTCGTCAGCGACCATTTCGCCGTAGCCAAGCACATGCCCAATAGGTGTCCGTAAGTCGTGGCGTAGTTCCGCCAGCGCCGTCTCATCCAAGAGGGGACTCTTTCTCTGCCGACACTGCAAGCAGGGCTTCGATCTTTTCGAGCAGGCGCGGCAGCTCGACTGGCTTTGTATCGTAATCGTCGCACCCGGCGGCAATGGCTTTTTCACGGTCGCCGGACATGGCGTGGGCAGTCAGCGCGATAATCGGGATGTTTCGCGTCCCCGGGGCGGCTTTGATTTGCCGGGTCGCTTCCCAGCCGTCCAGTACCGGCAGGCTCATGTCCATCAGAATCAAGTCGGGGCGAAGGGCAGCCGCCTGGGCGACGCCCGCACCGCCGTCCACCGCCAGTGCGACTTCGTAGCCTTTGCGGATCAGACGCCGCGAGAGCATGTCCCGGTTATCTTCGTTGTCTTCGACGAGCAGTAATTGCGGCATCGTTTTTCTTTCAGGATTTCGGCTCGACTGTTGCGGTATCGGCCAAATGCCGCAGCTCGGCGAGCAGGGAGGCATGGTCCCAGGCTCCTTTTTGGACGATCTTTTCAACGTCGCCGCTCAGGCGCCGCCGGTCCTCGGCGGTAATGTCACGTGCGGTCAAGACGACCACCGGGATTTTGTGCCATTCGGGCTTCTCGCGCAGGCGGCGGGCAAACTCGAAGCCATCCATTTCCGGCATCATCAAATCCAGCAAAATCAAATCGGGCGTGAGTGTTTGGAGGCACTCCAGCGCAATCCGGCCATTGACGGCTTCTTCGACCCGCCAGTCTTCACGCTCCAGCAGGCTCCGCATCATGTCGCGGGTGGCGTCGTCGTCCTCGACCAACAGGACGCGGCAGCCGGCCTCGTCGCAGTCGGCGCAGCGGTGACGGCTGAGAATCGAAGACAGGCGGGCGCGGTCAATCGGCTTTGTCATGTAGTCGGCGGCTCCGAGCGCGAAGCCGATATTCTTGTCGTCCACCATCGTCAGCATCACAACTGGGATATTCTGGGTGTCCGGGTCCGCTTTCAGGCGCTGCAACACCGTCCAGCCGTCCATGCCGGGCATCATCACATCCAGAGTAATCGCGGCAGGTTTAAGCTCGCGGGCCAAGCGCAGGCCCTCTTCGCCGTTTGACGCCGTTTCGGGGCGGAAGCCTTCGCGGGTCAAGAAACGGCGCATCAAATCGCGGGCTGCCGGGTCGTCGTCAATCACCAGAACCGTATCGCCCGAATGACCGTCAGCCCTAGTAAACGCGTCATGGACTGCCGCCGCCGGCTCGTCCGCCTCTTTCGGAAGCATGACCGCGACCGGCAGGCGCATTGTGAAGACCGACCCGACCCCCATCTCGCTTTGAGCAGTCGTATCGCCGCCCATCATCTGGCAGAACCGGCGCGTGATTGCAAGCCCAAGCCCTGTGCCGCCGTACTTGCGGGTTGTGGACGCATCCGCCTGCGAAAAGGCTTCAAATAACCCCGCCATCTGCTCGGCGGTTACGCCAATCCCAGTGTCTTTGATAGCAAATTCGTAAAAGTCGCCACTGCGGGCAACCTGCAAGGTAATCGTCCCGTTCTCGGTAAATTTAGCCGCGTTTGAGAGTAAATTGAACAAAGATTGGCGCACTTTCGTCAGGTCGCCGCGCATCCGGCCAACGTCCGGGGCGCAGTCCAGTACAAGCTGGTTGTTCTTTTTCGAGACCAAAGTCTGCACCGTTGCAGTGACATCGGACAGCATTTCAGGGACTGAGAAATCTTCGAGATACAGCTCCATTTTGCCGGCTTCGATTTTAGACAGATCGAGAATGTCGTTAATCAGCGCCAGCAGATGCCTGCCCGCGCTCTGGATTTTCTGTAAATCGGGGGTAAAGCTGTCTAGACCCTCGGCTTCGGCTTCCTCTTGCAGCATTTCGGAGTAGCCTAAAATGGCGTTCATCGGTGTCCGCAGCTCATGGCTCATGTTCGCGAGAAACTGCGATTTAGTTCGGCTCGACGCTTCCGCCGCGTCCTTTGCCGCAATCAGGTCAACCTCTGCTTGCTTGCGCTCGATGCCAAGCGCAATGCCGTCTGCGACCGAGGCCAGCGCCTGCAAGGTGGTGTTCGGCAGGGGATGGCGGGCGAACATTGCCATGACGCCGAGCAGCCGTCCGTCTACAATCAGCGGATGTCCGGCGAATGCGACCATGCCTTCTCGCTTTGCCCATTCTTTGTCGCCGACGCGCGGGTCGTCCCAGACTTCATTGGTCAGATGGGGCACACGTTCGGACGCGATCATGCCGATCTTAAACATGCCGATGGGAACTCGCCCATGTGGACCATCCAAGTGTGTGTACAGGCCGGCGCTTGCCTGAAGCTCCAGCACTTTTCCTTCGGCGTCTACCGTCCAGATACGGGCGAACGCGGCGTCCAAATGGCGCACAATTGTCTCCGCGCAGACTTGCAGGGTTTCCTGAAGGGTTCTTTTCTGCGTGAGTGCAACCCCAATCTCTGCACCCATCGCTGCCAGCCGTGCCCGGTGGGCGAGGGTTTCATCCGCTTGTTTGCGCTCTGTGATATCCCGTACGAACGCGCTGAACGCAACACCCTCCGACGACTGAATCGGCACAATCGCTATCTCAATCGGGAACTCGGTGCCATCCCGCCTAAGCGCCGCGATTTCAATCCGCTGATTCAGCACCGGCCCTTCGCCGGTTGCCAAATAATGCTCCATGCCCCGCCGGTGGGCGCCCCGGAACTTCTCGGGGATAATCGTTTGGTCCAGCGTCAGTCCGATGGCTTCCTCACGGGTGCGCCCAAAGATCGCCCCTGCCTGCGAATTCCAGCCCGTGATGACGCCGTGGGAGTCTGCGCCAATCACGGCATCAAGCGCCGTGTCTATTGTCAGCCGCAGCCGCTCTTCGCTTTCTTTCAAGGACTGGGCCTGCCGCCGCGTCGTTGCAGTCGCTTCGGCGTACTCACCCGCCAGCCCTTGCAGCTGCCGCCGCGATGACAGTGCCAGAAGCGCCCCGCCGCCGAGCGCGGCCAGAAGAGCGGTCCAGATAACCCCCGACGCAGTCCGCTGCGCCTCCGCCGCTCGTTGTCCCCGCAGCTTCTCCTCGGTGCTGATCAGCTCTGTGAATTGGTCACGCATCTGATCCATCAGCAGCTTGCCCATGCTGTCATCGGTGCGAAGATACGACAATTGGCCCGGCTGGACAGCGCCGATCTGACGCTGAGTATTTGCGTTCCAGCGGGCGTACAATGAGCGAATTGCCTGCACATTCCTGGTTTGAGGCTTTGCCCCGCCGAGACCGGTCTCCAGCGCGTCGAAGGCCATCGGAACTTTGCCGCTTGCGTTCTGATAGGGCTGCAAATACTTGGACGCGCCCGACATCAGGTAGCCGCGCTTGCCGGTTTCCATGTCCAGCAGCAGCTTTTGGGTGACATTCGCCTGGGAGATGACTCCGTCGGTGTGACCGACCCACTCAAAGACGCGCAGCAGATTGACGATCTGCCAGATGAGAAGCCCCGAAAGCGCCGCCATCAGCAGCAGTGGCAGCAAGGCTGCACGAGACAAGAGACGATTGAAACGAACTTCACTAATCAATGGACGCATAACAAAATGGTTGTACCCAGTTTCGCACCGAAGCAGACAGGGGCAATTTCGCGCCATTCGGGTATAACAGCTCCGTAATGATCCGATTATCCCAACAGACCCTGCCGATGCTTGACCCGAAACTTGCCGTGCCAGGCTATGATCGCCAAAGCGTCACGCCGGGCATTGTCCATTTCGGCGTCGGCGGTTTCCACCGCGCCCATGAAGCCGTTTACACCGACGATTTATTGACGCAGGGCTTAGCGAACGAGTGGGGCATTTGCGGGGTTGGCCTGCGCCCTGAAGACCAGGCCATGCGCGACGCGCTTTTGTCCCAGGACTGCCTCTATACGCTGGTGACGCGTGATGCCGCCGGGGATGAAGCGCAGATCATCGGCTCACTTGTGCGCTATGTGTTCGCCCCCGACAATGAGCAGGCTGTGCGCGATGTGCTGGCGTCCCCGCAAACGCATATCGTCTCGCTGACGATCACCGAGGGCGGCTACGGCTTGGACGTAGCGGGAAATCCCGGCCCTGTCTTCATGCTGCTCGCCGATGCGCTTCTCGTACGCCGCTCGGCAGGCATCCCGGCGTTCACCGTGCTGTCCTGCGACAACCTACCCGGCAATGGTGATGCGGCCAAACGCGCCCTGCTGGCCGCCGTCCCTGACCCTCACTTTGTGCGATGGATCGAAGACCATGCCGCGTTTCCAAATAGCATGGTGGACCGGATTACGCCGCAGACGACCGACGCCGACCGGGGCTTAGTCCGAACCGAGTTCGGGATTGACGACGCCTGGCCCGTCGTCTGCGAGCCGTTCAGGCAGTGGATTATCGAGGACAAGTTCTCGGATGGCCGTCCGCCGTGGGAGAAAGTCGGCGTTCAATTCGTTCCCGACGTCGCCCCCTATGAGTCTATGAAGCTGTCTCTCTTAAACGGCAGCCACTTCGCGCTGGCCTATCTCGGCTTTCTCGCAGGCTTCCAGACTGTCCCGGAAGCTATGGCCGACCCTGACTTCCGCTTGTTTATTACGCGGCTGATGGACGAAGAAGTCACGCCTTTGCTGCCGCCGGTGCCGGGAATTGATTTAGGCGACTACAAAGCCACGCTGCTGCACCGGTTCGACAACCCGGCCATCAAAGACCAGATTAGCCGTCTGTGCCAAAACGGCTCCGGCAAGTTTCCCCAATACCTGCTGCCGTCGCTTCGCAGGGCGATTGAGCAGGGTACCCCGTGCCGACTGCTGACACTCGCGCTGGCTGGCTGGATGCGCTACTTGACCGGCGTAGACGAGCAGGGGAATTCTTATGTCATTGACGATCCTCGCGCCGCCGAGCTGACACCGCTAGCAGTGGAAAGCCGTCTTTACTGCCGCCCTCTTTTGCGCGTCACGGATATTTTCGGTGGGCTGGGCCAATCGCCGAAGTTTGTCGGAGGACTGTCCGCTCACCTGAGCAAATTGAGTATCAGCGGAGTCCGTGTCGCATTGTCTCATGCTTTGGTGTTAAGCAGCAGGAATATCGAAGCGCAGCGGTGAAATAGGACGTATGCAATCGGCACTTCCAGTGCCGGTCTACTTTTGCACGAAAGTTGCGGCGACTAAATGCTGATAGCATTTAGCTTTTCTTTTTCCCTGGCCGCTTCGATACGCAGTAATGCCGTAGGCATACTTTCACTCAATAATAGACCGGCACTTCCAGTGCCGGTTCCTAATTCTTTTTGCCCACGGGTAACTTTATGACCTATCTCGATCTGCCGCTCGGCGACCAAGCGCCGGTCATCGTCAATATGATTGTGGAAATCCCGCAGGGATCATCCAACAAGTACGAATTCGACCATGAGCTGGGCGTCTTCAAGCTCGACCGTACCCTGTATTCGCCGCTCTTTTACCCCTTCGACTACGGCTGGATTTGCGATACGCTGGCCGAGGACGGCGACCCGCTCGATATTCTCGTCATCACGACCCAGCCGACCTTTCCTGGCTGCCTGATTGCTGCCCGGCCCCTCGGCGTTTTAATGATGCGCGACGAAAAAGGTCCTGATGAAAAGATTCTGTCTGTTGCCGCCGCCGACCCGCGCTTTGAAGGCATTGAGCATTTAAGCGATTTGCCGGCGCATATTTTGAAAGAAATCGTCCACTTCTTCGACATTTACAAAGATTTGGAAGACAAAGAAACAACAGTGCTGGGCTGGCAGGATGTCGGCACGGCCCACGCCGTCATTGAAAAGTTCCGGCTGTCGCCGGGCGCGAAACATTCGCATACCACGCAATAAATTGCATGGCTGAAGGGCGCTTCGCGCCGACTGTCCGCAGGACAATCAGCCGAAGGCTACTCAGCCATGGATTTCAATCCGCGGCTTCTCTCGTCATTCACTCGCAAGGAGCCTATTTGGGAACCGCTTACACGCCGGGGCTGAAAGTCAGCCCGCACACGATCATTCAGCGTACACGCCGCCTGCCCCTGAAAGGCGAAGTTTTAGTCCAGAACGGCCAGGTTGTCACGCCGGACACAATTGTTGCCCGCGCGTCTCTGCCGGGACTGATGCAGTCGGTCAAAGTCGCTGCCC
>JAYVVR010000501.1:0-2563 GCA_043786835.1 Armatimonadota bacterium
CCGAAGGCAATGTTCGGGTGCGTGGCATCCTCAGCCCAATCGAACCTGTGACCGGCGGAACAACCCAGGTCGTCCCGCGCCACATCACGATTGTGACCAGCGGCACTGCTTATATCGAAGGCAATCTGCTGAAAGGAACGCCGGACTCAAGTATCAGTGTGCTGGCCCATGATTATGTCTGCGTTAATACTACGCAGTTTTTGGCAGGGACAAACGTCGAAACCCACAACGATGGGACGCAGAACCCGGACCTGCCTCGCAGCGGTGATCCGCTTATTTTGGACGCGGGCCACTCGCTGCTCCAAGACTTTGGCTTTGGCTTGACTGGGTTAACGACGTCTGCAAACTATTCCGCCCTGCCGGCAACTCCCGATAAACTCGCGCTCTATGTCGCCGCCGGGCCTGCTGGGGGCGGCTCGACGATGGCAAACTTTGATATCTTCGGCCCGAGTGGGGCTAGCGTGTTTCCGGCGGCTGCGCCCATTCCGGCGTTGTCGCAGCCCTTCGGTGGCTTGACGCATTTGACGTTCGATCTTTCGACGCTGGTAACGGGGCCGACATCAGCAAACCCACTCTTCAACGCGGCTGGGACTGACCTGTTCCAGCTCTCGGTAACGAAAGCGCCTGGTAGTGAGAACAGTCCGAACACCGATCAAGACGTTGCCTTGCAGCGGGTGGCAGTCCTACCGATGGATATTCGCATTGAGGCAGTCTTGTATGCCCAGACCCGCTCGTTTTTTGTCATTCCCGGCGAATGGTTTAACCTGAATGGCGATGACAACCTGGCAAAGTATCTGCAAAATGGAATACGGCCCGATATGCTTGCGCCTGATGTCACAGGTCTAATAGCAGGCACCGCACAGTATAACACTGTGAATACAAGCCGAAATCGGTTCCCGCTATACGGTCAGCCGATTGATTTAAAGATTACACTCAGCGGCAGTGTTTCCGAGGCGCATCCCGCAGACATCGCCGCCCAAACCGCCTGGATGTCGAAATGGGGCTGGATTCCGCAGTACCACGGTAGCCTAATTGGAAGCAGCCTTCCTGCCGAGCTTGCCGGGCATGGGCCAACCGGACAGCCGGCGATCGGCTTGCAGATTATCTATGACCCGCTGGCCGGGTATCCGTATAATCCGGCTGCAACGATACACTATTACCTGCGAAGCGACCAGTTCGGGCGGCCCCTGCCGTTCACGCCGAAGCTACCGGTTTCGCCGGGGCTGCTGTACGCCGGTCAGAGCGGGGACGCGCCGCTACTGCAATAATGGGAGGGCGCTTATGCCCTCGTCAAATGGTACGAAAACAAATGACACACGAAAAAATGCGAAAACGAACTTCTGTACCCCAAACGGCCCTGCGGTCAATGCTGACCGCGGCTGCCCTCGGGGCCGGCTTCCTCGCGCTGACAACGCCGTCCGCGCAGGCCGACGCCGCTGTCTACCAGCAGCACACCATCAATGCCGGGGTGCTGGTCGTTGGCTCCGACCCGGCTCCTTATCCGTTTTATGTTCTCAATAACCGGCCCGATGTTCGCCCGCCGGAAATGACGCTGGTGAACCCGCTCGCCCCGGCATCGGCCCAGCCTAACCAGGCCGCGTACTGGGAAGTAAGGCTGAACGATGTCTCGGACGCCGAGCTATCCCGCTACGCTGTCCTGTATCTGCGGGCCGATGGGATCACTTTCGGTCCCGCCGTGAATGAAAAATTGCGCCGGTTTGTAGACGGCGGCGGCCAGCTTATCGCCGAGTATGGCGCGGTGAACGCTGCTGCTTTTGTTCCCCCCGGCCTGTTCATAGGCGCGAGTGCAGCCGCCTCAGCGGCACCACCAACCCTGCCCGGAACAGGAGTTGGGACGGGGGTTGTGCGTCAGCCAATTGTGTCTCAGCCGTTCTTGCTGTCCGCGGCTGATCTCGCTAGCCTCGCAGCCCCGACGCTCTCTCTCCAGCCAAACGGTTCCGACACCCAGCATCAGGCGGAGTTTATCCCGCTGTTCAGTCCGGCAATCGTTGACACCAACGCGAAGCCGTTAGTTTCGACCGCACAAATTGGCGCGGGGCAGGTGATTATCAGCTCGCTCAACCTCGGTGCCGTCATCAGTGGCACGGGGACAACGATATTCAATCAGCCTGACCTGTACGGCACGACTCCGGCAAAGACGGCGGCGGAAACGTCCAGTTTGAAGCTGCTGGCGAATATCTTGTCGTACTCGGAAGCGCATCCGAACGAGAACAAGACAAGCCACGGGAACGCGTCCAGCGCGGGCCTTGCGTCGTTCTCCCCGGCCTGGCAGTTCCCGGTCTACCAGCCTGCCAGTCCCGCGCCGGGCGCGGCGGTTTGGGGCAACTTCGTGTATGTCACCGATGCCGCCGGAACGCTCCACGCGTTCGATGCCTATCCGGCGGAAAACCTGACAGGTCTGGCGAACGCCGCCGGTGCCGATTCCGCGATCTCTTTGTATCCGGCAACCTCTTACGATGAAATCTGGCGTGCTCCGGTGCAGCCGAACGCGTCTGCCCCGACGGTGGCGTCATTCAACAGCATGAACTATGTGTTTGTCGAA
>JAYVVR010000502.1:0-2562 GCA_043786835.1 Armatimonadota bacterium
GGCATTTTGCCCGGCTTTTCGTGCCGGGTCAGCTGCCTATTCACAAATGATTGGATGTAACGGTTTAATTATGCAATATCGTAATTTTGGAACGACAGACTTAAAAGCATCAGTCGTTGGGTTTGGTGTCTGGACCGTCTCAACAAAAATGTGGGGTGTCACCGATGAAGCCATTCGCCTGCGCCTTCTGCGCCGGGCGTTTGAGCTGGGTGTGACGTTTTACGACACCGCCGATGTCTACGGCGACGGTCTTGGGGAGACGATTCTCGCCGAAGCGCTCGGCAGTCACCGAAGCGAAATGACCATCGCCACCAAGTTCGGCTACGATTGGTACACGGCTCCCGGCGAGCAGCCCGGCCAGCGCGAGCGGCCGCACGACTGGTCGCCCGCGTTTATCAAACGCGCCTGCGAAGAAAGCTTGAAGCGTTTAAATACCGACACCATAGACTTGTACCAGCTGCATAACTCGCGGGTAGACGCCCTCCAAAACGACGACTTGTTTGCGACGCTGGAAGAGCTGAAAGCCGAGGGCAAGATCCGGCACTACGGGGCGGCGCTCGGTCCGGCGATTGACATCCGGCAGGCCGAAGAAGGCGCGACGGCGTTCCGTACTCGCCACATGACCTCCGTGCAGATTATCTTTAACTTACTCGAACAGATGCTGGGAAACGATGTCTTCGCGGCAGCCCGCGAGACCGGCGGCGGAGTCATGTGCCGGGTCCCGCATGCGTCGGGCCTGCTGGAAGGCTCCTACACTGCCGATACCGAGTTTGCCCCCGGCGACCACCGCAACTTCCGGGTGTCTACGAATGAGAAGCGCAAAGCATGGCTTGATGACGGCCTCAAAAAGATCGAGCAGCTTGAGTTTCTGACGCGCGGCACCGGCAGAACACTTGGCCAGGCCGCGCTTCAGTGGCTCTGGTCTGAGCCGCTGCTTGCAACCGCCCTGCCGAATATTTACGACGAAAAGCAACTCGAAGAGCTATGCGCCGCCCCCGACACGCCCGCGCTCACGCCGGACGAAGTCGCCGAAGTGCAGAACTTGTACACGCATAACTTTGGGCTTTAACCTCTCCAAGACGCACGTTAAGTCAGCCCTATCAGCAGAGCCTTGAGATTTTAAAAAATAGTAGTGACCAAGGCTTGACAAAGCATGTTTTCAGTTGTATACTCCAGATGAACACATTGCAGCGGGAGTGGAGTGGGCATTGAAACAGACCCTAGAACGAACAAGTCAATCAGTCTATGCCCAAATTGCCGCGGCGTTGCGTGGCAAGATTCAAGGGGGACACTGGCCGGTTGGAACGATGCTGCCGAGCCGGCGTGACCTCGCCAAAGAATACGCTGTTTCTCCCGTCACGGTAGATCGGGCTGTTACTCAGCTGGTTCGAGACGGCCTTCTCCGGGCCGACGATCGTCGTGGAACTTTTGTCGCACAGTTCGAGAGAACCGGAGCGGCAGTGGGAGCAGTGTCACCTTTGTTCTCACAGCGCACTTCCCCTGCGACGGTTGGTGTCATCGCCTCTCTCTATAGCACTAGCGACGCCCACCTCGCACTCAATAACTTTTGGGTTCGGCAGGCGATTCAAGCATTGGAGCACACGCTTTCAGAAAAGGGCCATACAACGCAGTTTTTCAATCGTGCGGCGGGGGCAGGAAGTCCTGTGCCTTCACTGGAAAACTCGGTGAAATCTGCGATTGCTGGCGGCGTTGATGCGGTGACTGTTATTGCTCTCGGAGCCGATCCCGGGGAGATCGATCGCAGTCTTCTTCAAGTGGAATCCGGGAGCGTCCCCCTAGTCTGCATCAGCACAGGAGCGCTCAGCAGACCCATACCTCATGTTTTCTATGACAACCAGAGTGCCGGGTATGAAGCGGCGCAGGAGCTGCTCCGGCAGGGCCACACG
This sequence comes from Armatimonadota bacterium, assembly GCA_043786835.1. Classification (GTDB taxonomy): domain Bacteria; phylum Armatimonadota; class Armatimonadia; order Armatimonadales; family Capsulimonadaceae; genus JANXMY01. The sequence continues at coordinate 1,908 of JAYVVR010000502.1, forward strand.
GAGATTTTGTTCTTCGCTCCATTTATGGCATCTTGGGTGATGGAGCGGCTGCAAGGGGTTCATGCGGCTGTGCACCATTTTGGTCTGCCTTTGGCGGTTGTTCGCGTATGGCCTCATCAGAGTAAGCACTGGCAGATCGAGGAAGATCCCCAAGCAATTGGATACAAAGCGGCCAAAGGGGTTTTTGCTTCAGATGTCAGTTTTTCAGGCGTGATCTGTGCGAATGACGGTGTTGCTCTCGGCTTTTTGCGTGCTGCCGCTGAACTGGGCAAGGTGCCAGGGATAGACTTTGCCATCGACAGTTTTGATGACCATCCTGAAGCACGCGATTTTGCGCTGACCAGCATTCGCCCTCCCATGGAGATGATGGGCAAGGAAGCGGCTCGTCTTTTGCTCCAGGCTTTATCCGGCGAAGACTTCAACATACAGGTTCGCTGTCGTGGACATCTAATGCGGCGGGCAAGCACGCATCGGCGCTGGATTGACCGAAACACCGTTTCCTGAGTTAGCTATTTACCGGAAGGAGGATCTTAAAGAGGATCTTAAAACTGTTGATTTCAAAGCATCCCACTTAGGAGTTACGCAGTTGGAGAGTAAATCAGTTTACCCGGGACGTCGAAATTACTCTCATTTTAGGCTCAACTGCGTAAGTCCT
>JAYVVR010000503.1:0-2561 GCA_043786835.1 Armatimonadota bacterium
CCCTGCACTTTGAGGACAGGTCAGTTGAAGCCGCCCGCGCCGACCTTCCTGAGCTGCCTGACGCTAAACGTGAGCGCTTTGTGATCGACTACGACCTGCGCCCGTACGATGCAGCCATTTTGACCGCGTCACGCCCGCTTGCCGCCTACTTTGAGGAAGCGGCGGCCGGGGCCGACGCAAAAGCAATTGCAAACTATGTCACCGGCGACCTCGCAAAGCTCTTGAACGCCTCGGGTCAGGACATCACGGAAACCAAAGTCTCACCGGCGTCTCTGCGGGCATTAATCACACTCAGGGACAGCGGGCAGATCACGAATACGAGCGCCAAGGCTGTTCTCGCCGAGATGTTTGAGACCGGGCAAGAGCCGGGAGCCATTGTCGCTGCGCGTGGCCTTGCCGCCGTTTCCGACGACTCTGCGATCGCCGCCGAAATTGAGCGCATACTCGCTGCAAACCCGGACGTCGTCGCCAGAATCAAAGCTGGCAACGACAAGAGCAAAGGCTTCTTAACGGGTCAGGTCATGAAAGCCTTGAAGGGCCAGGCAAAGCCGGACATCGTGAACCGCCTGCTCGACGAGGGCCTGGCGCGGGAGTAAAAAGCGGCTACTCTTTTTCTTCTTCCAAGAACCGCTCGGCATCCATCGCGGCCTGGCAGCCGGTGCCGGCGGCAGTGATAGCCTGCTTGTAAACCGTGTCCTGGACGTCGCCGGCGGCGAAGACGCCAGGGATATTGGTGACGGGGCGGCCCGGCTCGGTCACGATGTAGCCCTGCTCATCCATCTCCAAATGGCCTTCAAACAGCTTGGTATTCGGAGAATGGCCGATGGCGATAAAAATGCCGTCGGTGCGAAAGAACGACTCTTCGTCGGTTTTCAGATTGTGCAGGGTCAGGCCCGTAACTTTGCCAAGCTCCGGGTCGTGAATGGCTTTGACGGCGGAGTCCCAGACAAACTCGATCTTCGGGTTGTCAAACGCCCGCTTCTGCATGATCTGCGAGCCGCGCAGGGTATCGCGCCGATGAATGATAGTCACTTTCGACGCCATACGTGTCAGATAGTTTGCTTCTTCAAGCGCCGTGTCCCCGCCGCCAATCACAACCACTTCGCGGCCCCGGAAGAAAAAGCCGTCACAGGTCGCGCACGCCGAAACACCTTTGCCGTAAAGCGCGGTTTCGGTCGGCAGCCCCAGCCACTTCGCCGAGGCACCTGTGGTCACAATCGCGGTCTTGGCCCAAAACTCTTTGTTATCATCGGTCTTGATATGGAACGGGCGCTTCGAAAAGTCTACTGACGCAACGTTCTCGGTCAAAAACTCCGCCCCCACCCGGCCGGCCTGCTGGCGCATCTGATCCATCAGGTCGGGACCCATGATGCCGTGCGCGAACCCCGGAAAGTTCTCAACATCCGACGTTATCATAAGCTGCCCGCCCGGTAGGTTTGGAGCGCCGCCTTCAATGACAAGCGGGTTCAAGTTGGCCCGCGCGGCGTAAATCGCCGCCGTCAGTCCGGCGGGGCCGGAGCCAATAATAACGACGTTGCGCGGCTCGTTCAAGGGCGTCGTGTTCGGAGCTTCAATAGAAATATCTGGAGTGGTTGTCACGAGAAAGCCTCTTCTAATCTGTCTTTTATATTGTCAGGGCGTCAAATTGCTGGTTTAGTTTAGCATAAAGACGGCGGCGGCGTAAAGGATTTGAGCATTGTGGGATGCGTGTGTACCAGGGTATAAATGCCCTCGCTGGGAGCATGGCGCAGGAGACGAAAACAAATAGCCTGCCCCGCGCAGGCAGGTCTCTGGCCTCCCCGCGGCGCAGTGAGGGCATTTATGCCCTCGTTGCCAGCACGTCCCCGCACATCCATGCTTCCTCGACAACAAACGCCATCGCTGCCAGCACGCCTTTGTCTGATACTAGAACAAATCGTACCCGGCGCGGGTTCCCTTGACAGGCACTTTCGGCGTGTGCTACTGTAATTATATGCTCCTTTTTGCCCCAAAAGCTTCACGCCGACTGCTGACGGTGATTTTTCTGACGCTTCTGCCCTGGCCGGCGGTCTGGCTCGGAATGTATCGGCTTGACAGCATTTTCTGGACATTCGTCTTTTATCACGGCTGCTGCCTGCTGCCGGCGGCGATTTGGGGGCGAAATCTCTGGCGCGGCGCTTTGCGCTGGCCGACAGCCCGGCAATGGGCAGCGCTTGGGGGGGCGTTTATTGTTGTTCTTCCAATCACGCTGCTCGTTTACGCGAAGATTGGGCGGGAGCTTTTAGACAGCCCGGATTTGCTGCGCTCGGTGGTGACGGAGCGCGGGTTTCGGACAGCCTGGCTGCTGCCGTTCGGGGTGTACTTCGTGGCGGTGAATGCAGCTTTGGAAGAGCTGTTCTGGCGGGGCGTTGTCTTGAATGAGCTGCGCGGCACCGGGGACACAGTCTGGACCCTCGGCGCGGTTTGGACGGCGTTCACATTCGCCGCCTGGCACTATTTGGTGCTGCGCCTACTGCTGCGGCCCGGATGGGCAGAGGTGACCGTGCTCGGCGTTCTCGCCGCCGGCATCTTTTTTGCGTGGC
>JAYVVR010000504.1:0-2560 GCA_043786835.1 Armatimonadota bacterium
GACAAACAGCGTAGTCGCGATTGCAAGTAGGCAGCCAAGCAGCGCTTGTTCGCCTTGAGTTACGACCAGAGAGCGGCGTTTGGCGGTGTCCCGAAAATACGCAGTAAGTTTTACGGCCAATGCTGTCATAGACGTTTCTCTTGCAAGAAAGATGCCAACTTTGAGAAGCCGAAACGAGGACCCTGTCGTGAAGAACCCTGTTGTAAACAACACGGCTATTGGGCGCGGACCCCGAGAACTACGCCTTCGGCGCACTCGGAACGTGTTTTGTAGGGTGCAGGGCATGCCCTACACCCTACAGGAGAAAAAACCTTAGCGCCGCAAGATCGTTTCTTTCGCCAGATACTGCTCATAAGTGAGGGATTGGACAACCAGTTTTTCCGCAGTGATGCGCATGGGAGTGGTATACCCTGACAGCGAGAAGGCGCGTGGGACTGAAGTCCTACGAACCCTTTCTAGGCCGCTACAAAAGCTCACTCAAATCGGCATCGCCGATGGCGACGCCGCTGACTTTGCGCTTGATGCGGGCGAGGGCGTTGTCTACGCTTTTTGTTTTGCAGTGCAACTCAGACGCAATCTCACGGTAGGACTTGCCTAATTGATAGCCGGACAGAACATGCCACTCGAAGTCAGAGAGCACCTGCTGTAAAGTCTCGTGCAGGATTTTCGTGTCCTCGTTCCGCAGCACCATGTCTTCGGGGTCGGAGCCGCTGATGTTCGGCAGGATGTCCGAGAGGTTCCAGTCGGTGGTAGGATCCTCGGATGGGCTTTCCAGTGATAGCGACTGATTCAGCGGCATCTGCTTCTGGCGCGTGGCTGTTTTAATCGCAGTAATAATATGGCGGGTGATGCAGACTTTGGCGAACGCCGGGAAAGAAATGGCTTTGTCCGAGCGAAAGTCAATAATCGCCTGCCAGAGTCCGATCTGGCCAACCTGCAATAAATCTTCTTTTTCGGCTCCGACCAAGAAGTACGATTTGACTTTGGTGCGGACGAGATTGCGGTATTTATAAAGCAGGTACTCGGCGGCGGCGTTTTCGCCGCGCTGAGCGCGGGACACAATTTCCCGGTCGGGCATGTCGGCGTATTTAAGCTGGGACTGGCGCAGGCGATCCGACAAGTCGCCGGCGGTGCTCCACTCGCTGGTCTGGGTTCTGAACAATGGGAGCCTCACTGGAGGGAAAGTAGAGAGAAAATGGATTAATGGGCGGGATTAACGATCGGCTCGTGGTCAATCTCAATCGAGAGCGTGCTGACAATAATGGCCAGCAGAACAATCGCGATGGTAGCGATGGTCGAGAGCGGGGCAATCGGGATTTCTTTAATCAGGCGGTTGCCGAACTTGACCCGCAGGCCGCGAACACTGTTGCTGCCGATGACGCGCTGGACTTCGCCGAAGAGGTCTACGCCGATGGAGAATAAATTGCCGCTGGGAACAGAGCCTTGCATGATAAAATGAACCCTTCGCTGAATAAATTTTTGGGAGCACCGGACAGAAGGCGCCGGCAGCACAGACTTATTATACACGTTGGGTCTAAAGGCGTCAAGTCTTTCCCGCCAATGAGGCGGGATTTGGGGGATTAGAGGGCGAAACAGGCGGTTTCCGACTACTTTCCGGCCATTGAAGCGGGATTTGGCGCGTCTTTCATGTAAGTCTTCGAGCCAGTGATTGTATCTACGACAGCGTGGTAGCCCGGAAACCCGTACAGCTCGGAGCCGACCGTGCCGGTGTTGACGGGAGCGGCGGCGGCAACGCAGGTCGGGTCACCCATGACGAGCGTTTCAGTCAGCGCATGGGCGACGATTACACCCGCAGCGATACCAACCGCAAGACCGAGAAATTTGTCGAACATGCCGAGATCAAACTGGGTCAGGCCGTAGACGTACCAGGACAAGCCAAGCAGCAAAGCCCCGAAGGCAAGGAACAGCAGCGTGAACACCCAGCTTTCATTGATCCCTGCCCCGCCGGCATGGAGTGAGACCCGCGCGGCAGCGAGTGGCGCGGCGAATGAAGCTGCCCACAGGCCGGCGTAGAGCGCAAGCGTGTCGAGCGACGTCCGCCCGAACCCGCGCACGAGGCCGACAACACCGATGGCAACGATTAAGATGACCAGTCCAATATCAAGCCAGTTCATGCCGTATAGCGTCGGCAGATTTGCTCGGAAACTTGAGCCCCCCCGCCCTTCCCCCATCCGCACTGGCGGCTCGAAGAGCGGAATGGGTGGGGGCCTCTCACTTCGGCGGCGGGCCTGTCGAGCCGCGCTCTTCTAATATGGGCTGCAAAAACCGCTGGCCCGGCTCGACCATGTCCCCGCGCAGCATTCTTGCAAGCAGATGGCCCGCGTCGGTGGCGGCTTCGCTGAGGCGGACGTTCAGCACCGTCAGATGCGGGGCGGCAAGGCGCATAAAGCGGGCGTTCAGACACGTCATGACACTGATGTCCTGCGGGACACGCAGGCCGGCTTCCCGGATAGCTCGCTCGGCGCCTAACGCGCTGATTTCGTCCTCGGCAAAGACCGCCGTCGGCGGGTTCGGCTCCTGAAGCCGCTCGCGCAGGCAG
>JAYVVR010000505.1:0-2557 GCA_043786835.1 Armatimonadota bacterium
TGTGCAGCGAATTGCTGTCATGCTTTTCCGGCTGGGTACCGCGCTCGGCGGTCTGGGCCGAAACGGAAACGCCGAACAGCAGCAGTGCTGCTGCGAGTAAAACAGTTTTAGTCATCGAATTATTCTCCTGAAATTGTCGTCGGCGATAAAGCTGCAGCCGATGGCGTCGAAATGAGACGGTCGAGCAGCAGGCGCGGTGGATGCGGGTGCGGCCAGGCGAACGCGTGGCGGAACGCGGCGTCCTGACAGGCGGCGAGCTGCCCGAAATCTATCACATCCTGCGTCAGTAGGTTTTCGAATTCCCAGGGCAGTCGGACATTGTGCAGGCCGGCATTGTCGGTACAAATCACGATGTCCACCCCCGCCGTCTCGCAGCGCTCGAAAACAGTCCGTAAAGCCGTCAAATCTGACAATGTGCCGGTCTTTAAGTAGGTCGTCGGGCAGACTTCTAAGCATTGGCCCCGTGCGGCGACTTCGGGCAGCAGCTCCGGGTAGTTCAGTGCGATCTGGATGCCATGCCCGATGCGCGAGAGATGCGGCAGCAAGGCAGGATGGCAGCCGTCCGCCGTCTCGTACAAATGGCCCGTCGTCTTCACTCCCTTCTCCTGCGCCTGCCGAAACAGGCCGACCCATTCGTCCAGCCGGGCGGCATAGAAGATATCCGGCCCGGCCAGGTCTACGCCGCAGACATACTGCGGGAGGGACACGGCAAGGTCTAAAATCGCCTGATTGACTTCAAGGGGAAGCTGGGAGTGCATGCACAAAATCTGGCGCATGAGCAGCGGGTAACGCGGGTCCCGGCCCGAGTCGCCGACGACCATCACGACGTCACGCATCTGTGCAATCCGGTCGGTCTGAGAAAGCGCCGGATCGGTGCGATAAAACGGCGTATGGCGCAGCTCGAGGTAGCAGATGCCCTCGAAGACATACGCGCCTCGCACCAGCTTCGAGACAAAGTAGGGCAGGGTTTCAAGAGTTTGAAACGGTTCGACAAGTGCATGCAGCTCCAGATACTCGGCCAGCGATGCACGGGGCTTTGTCACATACGCTTCAAAGCTCTCATATTCGGGAAACTCGGCGGCGAGGGGATGGTTGTTGCGGACCAGGTAGCGCCAGAAGACGCGCGGGACCACCGCCCCGCCGAGGTGGCGATGAAGCTCGGCATAAAGAGACATGCAAAAGAGTGTACCCGAAAAGCCTCCGCAACAAAAGAGAAGTGATTTGCGGTATCTTGTCTGCAGGTGTCAGGCATAACCACAAAGAGGAATCAAGCCCAATGGAGCAGCAAGAAACAGAAACAATCAGTCGAACATTGCAGCGCGGGCTGGCAGACTGGAACCCAAACCCGCTGGTGCCGAAAGCGTTCCAGCAGCCGGTGCAAAGCGAAGCGCTCAATGCCGCCATCGCCGCTATCGCGACCTTCGCCCGTGCGCCTTTGGAGGAAGCCCTTCGTTCCCAGCAGGAGCAGATTCTCCACTTGCAGGCGCAGCTTTCGCGGCTGGAACAAATTTTGCAGCGGTGAGGAGTCGAAAAAAGCCGCGCGGACTGTTATCAGTCAGCGCGGCTTTCTTCTCGTTTATGCTCCCCAATATGCTTATGCTCTTCTATCCGGCCATCATCGAAGCCGACAATCAGATGCTGGCAAAGGCCGACAAACAAGCCGACTTCAACCACCCCGACAATCGTTTTCAGTTTTTGCTCTAAAGTATCGGGGTCGGGGAGGGGGCCGCCGAATGTTAAATCTAAAACAAACAGGCCGTCGTCACTGACAAACGGCTCTCCCGAAGCTGTCAGCCGGCGCGGCGCGGCAATTCCAAATCGGGTTTCAATCTTCGCCTGCGTCCACTGCCACGCATAGGGCAGAATGGCGACCGGCAGGGGACGAGCGCCAAGGAATGGCTGCACTTTGCCTGAGTCGACGACGATAATCTCAGAGCGTGTTGCCACCGCGACAATCTTTTCCCGGACTAGGGCACCACCGGCGCCTTTGATCACTCGGAACTCAGTGTCCACTTCATCTGCGCCGTCAATGGTGATGTCAAACGTGGAAACAGTGTCGGAGTCGGCAAAAGACAGGCCATAAGACAGGCCAAGCTCTTGGGACTCAAGGGAAGTTGCAATGCACTGAAGGGAAAGCGACTCGGCCTGAAAGCGTTTGCCGAGCGCATGAATCGCGTAAGCCGCCGTGCTGCCCGTGCCGAGGCCGACAGTCATGCCGTCTTGAATGTATGACACAGCACGTTCTGCGGCACTCTGCTTCGGGTTCAACGTGGGCACCTGCTTGGAGGGAAAAGTAAGAGGATATTTGACTGAAAAATTGAAAAATGCCGAGAAAGAGACTCGAACTCTTACAGGGTTGCCCCCACAACGACCTCAACGTTGCGCGTATACCATTTCGCCACCCGGGCGGGTGAAGCTGTATTGTACCGCCCGGGACCTTGAATGTCAAGCGATCATCACTCTGGTAATTCGGCACCGGGCCGGAAATCGCCCCCGCCTGCAGAAACCCTTTCGAGTGCTCGAGACTTTTCGCTCTCTGAAACCTGGCTTTTAGCCA
>JAYVVR010000506.1:0-7303 GCA_043786835.1 Armatimonadota bacterium
CGCTGCTTACGTCCTAAAATCATTCGTATTTCCTCTTCCAGAAGCCAGCGTGCCGCTTCCGGTCCTCTCACTCTCGTCTCCCTCTATTATAAACGAAAAACGCCGAGAGCGCAAGGGGGCGAACACAACAACTGAGGGCGGACACGGGGGTTCGCCCCTACGGGCCATTCGGAAACCGTAAGGGCAGGCCCCCATGCCTGCCCAGTGTAGGCAGTTCAACCTATTTGCGGCTCGGATCCCGGCGGAACTCCCACAGGGCGACCGCTGCGCCAGCAAACCCGGCCAGCACCAGGGACAGCACAACGGTATGGGCGCGGGACCGCACCGGGCTGGTGGTGTCGGCGGCGGACAACGGGCGGGGCTCGGTCAGCGCGGGGGCGTCCGCCGGCACCAAAACGAGCACGGCCTTTGGAATGATCTCGATTGTCAAACTGCGCGTTTCCCCGCCGTCTTCCCCGTCGAACTGGACCGGCTGGGAATGGTGCGGCTTTAAAGTCACTTTTTTTGCCTGATGGATTTCCAGCGCGGCGTCTTTATGGGCGCGGCCAAGAAGAGTGCTGCCCATGAGATGCACCCAGTGCGCGAGGGTCGCGGCCTTGACAATGCCGATGTCGAGCAGGCCGTCGTTCGGCGACGCCGTCGGCAGCACCGCGAGGCCGCCGGTGATCTTGCCCATGTTCGCCAGCAGCACGGTCTTCGCCCGGCGGCGCAGGGGCGGCCTGTCGTCGAGATAAATGTTAACAAACGCCCGGCGACGCGGCAGGTTCTTGAACGCAGCCCGGAGATAAGCGAACTTACCGAGTTTGTTTTTGGCTTCCCTATCCGTGTCCGCAATCATCTGAGCGTCCATTCCCATGCCGCCCATGATCGCAAAGTAGCGGCCCTCACTTGTCCGGGCCAAGTCCAGCGCATACGGCGTGCCGGAAAGCGCGACATGGACAGCATCGGGAACCGTCGTTGGGATCCCTAGGTTGATGGAAAGAAGATTGCCGGTGCCGGCGGGCAGGACTGCAATCGGGATGTTGGTGCCGACAAGCGCCGACATGGCTTCTACCACCGTGCCGTCGCCGCCGGAGACCGCAAGCAGATCTGCGCCGTCCCGAATTGCCTGTTCTGCCAGTTCCTTTGCGCCCTGTTTGAGCGACGTCGCGATAAACTGACAAGTGTAACCGTCAAGAGCGAGGGCATCCGAAATCAGCTTCTTGCGCTCTTCTGGGTCGCTCTGACCGGAAACGGGGTTGAAAATCACAAAGACGGACTTACGCGGCTCAGCGGCAGTGGGAAGGGAGGGTTCGGTCATAGCGGCGGTAGGAAGGGAGGATTCGGTCATAGAGACAGTATACCCGAAATCACCAGGGAGACCTACCCGCGCGGGGCGGGCCGAAATGTCACTGACTGTTTCAAGATCCGCATTTCGTGCCTCAGTCGGTTCGCCTCAAGCTGGGTCATGACCAGGCGGCTAAGCGAGCGCAGGGCTTCCATCTGCTTGGCAAGAAGCGTGCGCGGAACGTAATCTACGACGCACAGTGTTCCAAGCGCGTAGCCGTCGGTCGTTAGAAGCGGCGCTCCGGCATAAAACCGGATGAACGGCTCGCTCGTGACCATGATATTCCGGGAAAAGCGGGCGTCCATGTGCGTGTCTTCGACAACCAGCATGGTGGTTCCGACAAGGGCATGAGCGCAGAACGACGCTTCGCGAGACGTCTCACAGGCATCAATGCCGGTTTTTGCAAGAAACCACTGCCGGTTACTGTCAATGAGACTGATCATAGACAGCGGCGTTTGGCAAATAAACGACGCCAGCCGGGCAATGTCGTCGAACGCTTCCGAGCGCAGGAGGCCGAACGCGCCGTAGCGCCGCAGCGCTTCCAGCCGCTCCGGTTCATCGCTTGGAATTGGAGAGGGAAATTGTGGGTTATCAGTGGTCACGAAAAAAGTCCTGTCAAAATTACCGCCTAGCATATCTATTGTAATCTAGTGCATAATTCATGCCAAGAACTGGCTTTTCGCAAAAAAAAGTTTCGGGTGTGTGTGGGAAAACAAAAACCGCCTGGGGGAACTCGAACCCTCGACCTGGAATTTAGAAGATTTTTGCTCGGCTGTGGCGATATCAGCGTTTAGAAACGCTTCTCATTGCAGCATCCCAGCCTCCTGGTCGGGGACCTGCGTTCTCTCGTTTTGGTTCAAGTGTCGCAGCACAAAAGCCCGTCGCTGCAGCCTCTAAAGCCCTTTCTTCCTGCCACAGTTTTCAAGGCGACAGAACAAACACTAACTCCTGCTCCGAACCTAACTCGGTCTGACCTATCATGCTTTGCCGGCGACCTTCCCTCTTTCGTCCCGGCCCGATAGGCCGCCGATGCTGCTCTTCGGCCTCGGCACGGTTCCCGGCCTGCTGCCCCGCCTGCCGTTTTGGGTGGCATGAACCGAGGACACTGACGAAAAAACGCCCCCGGCCTGTGCAGGCCGGGGGCGTTTGGGTAAGTGAATGGGTTTAGACGGCTTCGTCCTGTGAGCGGCGCTTGCGTGCCTTCAGGATCAGACCCATCACCGCAAGTACGGTGAAGCCCAGACTGGCAAATTGAGCCGGCTCCGGAGCGGCAGCTGTTTCAGGGTCGGCACTGTAGGATGTTCGGCGAGCAGGAGAGACTGCCAAAAAGCACAGGCAGGGATCGAGAAATATCGGTATTTTGCCCCGGCCCGGAAGGGCGGGACTGCAGCAAGGCGAGTAGTGGAGAAGGCGAACGGTGGGGAGGGAAAAGAACGGCTCGGAGTATCGCTCAGAACCCTAAACTGATATCGCCTGGGGGGGACTCGAACCCTCGACCTAGAATTTAGAAGATTCTTGCTCTATCCAGCTGAGCTACCAAGCGACGAGGGCGAATATAGAAGACAAGCGGGGTAAGAGAATCGAACTCTCGACATCAGTTTGGAAAACTGGGGTTTTACCATTAAACTAACCCCGCATTGAGGGTATTATACGCGCTGAGACCACAATTGTCAAGAGAAAAAATAAAATAGGAAAAAGACGAAGAGGAAGAAAGACGAAACTATGAGCGAGATTGAGAGCGAGATTGACGCGTGGATCAGCCAGTTGCAGCACAGTGAGAATGCAGACGCCCGCGCCGATGCCGCCGAGGAGCTGGGCGAGTTCGGCGGCGAAGCGGCGATTGAAGCGCTGAGGACGGCGCTCCATGACCCGGCCGACCAAGTCAAAATCAGCGTCATTCTCGCGCTGGGCGAGCTGCGCGTTGCGGACGCCGCCAGCCAAATCGAAGCCTTTTTGTGCGTGCCCGACCCGAACCAGCGCGGCGCGGCAGTGGTTGCGCTCGGGCAGATTGGCGGCCCAGACGCCTTTTCGCTCTTAATGCCGCTGTCTGCCGATCCCATCTCCGCCGTGCGCGGGGCCGCCGCGTGGGCATTGGGAACGCTCGGCGACCTGGCGGCGCATGACGTTTTGGTTCAGCTTTCTGGGGATGCCAACCCTGATGTCGCCGATGCGGCGGAAGAAGCGCTCCGGCGGGTCAAGCGGCGCCGCAATTAATGCCGCGAAGCAGCCCCATGCCATGGAATAAATTCCGTGGCTATGAAAACCACTGTCGAGGCGACGTAAGACCAATACCCGTTGGCTGCTTTATTCCGTGGCTGTATGTGTGATTCGACAAAATATGATACTCTCCCGAACATTACCCGCGCTGATCACGCTGCTGTACTGCGCCCTGCTCACGCCCGCCGCGCTTGCCTCCGCGCATCACCGGCATCATCACCATACATCAGCACCGCCGAAGCAGGTTGTTCTCGATTTGACGCCTGTTATCGTGCAGCCCTATGACGCAGTGCTGCCGACCAGTCCGGTGCAGGCGAGCTATCTGAAGCGCATGAATCTCGAAAACGGCGTCGAAGTGCGCGGGACACGCGGGATCGCACCGTCCGATGTGACAACCCGGAATCTCTTCATACTTTCGGTAACCCAGTCGCTGGAAGGCGGCTACGATTCGGTCAACCTCCACGACAAAGGCGTTTTGTCGTGGGGCCTTATGCAGTGGACCGCCGGTACCGGCAGCCTGCCGCCAATGCTGACTTATCTCAAGCGGCGGCTGATGCAGACCGGGCAGAAAGCGGTTTGGGATAAAGTTTTCATCGGACAGGGCCTTGATGCCGACGCGCAGCACTTATTCGCCTATGGTAAGCCGCTTTTGACTTCCGATGATATGCGGCGAGCGTTTCGTGGGTCAGCCCTGCCCGGCAATTATGACCCAAAGATCACAAACTACTGGGCAGCGGTCTTCGCCCGTGCCGGCCGTCAGTCCGCCGTCCAGCAGTTCCAGTGCGAGTACGCCGAACAAGTCGTAGACAGTGTGTTTGCCCAAACGACGCCAAACCAAAAGACGACCCTCGCGGGTCTGTGCGGGCGTGACCCATTCGCAGAAGCGCTGCTATTTGCCCTCTGGACCAACAATCCCCGCCATGCGTTAGAATACGCCGGCGACGCCGCGCGGCTTGCCAGGCAAAAGACCGGCGAAAGCGACTCAGCTCTTTGGCCCCCAAATGCTTTTCGAGACGCGCTTCTCGCCCGGTGCCGGACCTCTCGCTTCTCGAATTGGAAAGAGCGCGGGGAGTTAATTGCTGGCAAAGCCGCCGCGCTGCATACAGCCCCGGCGGCGTCGCTGACCCCCTACGAGCGGGCCTGCCAGATTGCGCTGTCCGCCCGCAAGGTCCAGCGTGCCGCCGGGCGGCGTCAACCGACTCCCCTGCGCCCGCTGCTGACCCGCCGCCGGCCTGCCCGGCATGGTATACTGAAAGCATCTTGAACACTTTCCTCAAACGCTTTCTGAAACCGCTCGTTATTGTCGCTGTCATTGCCGGGGTGCTTTTCTTCGTCGGGCGCTCCGTTACCAAGTCCCTGCATCGTCCGCCCCCCCCGCCGCGCACAGCGATTGCTGTTCGGGGCGACATTACCATTCTCGTCTCCGAAACTGGCACCATCGAACCCGTAGATAAAGTGGACGTCAAAAGCAAAGCCGCCGGACGCCTGCTGTCTATCCCAATTATCGAAGGGCAGTTCGTCCAAAAAGGCCAGCTCATTGCCGTAGTAGACAGGTCGCAGATTGACCCGCTGCTGGCCCAAGATGAAGCCCAGCTTCGTTCGGCCCAGGCGCGTCTCGCTCAAAGTCAGGCTCAGTACGCCCTGCAAGTCCAGCAGACTGCGTCGGCGATCGCCGAGGCGAAAGCCTCGCTTGCGACTGCAAAAACCCACCTTGCCGCCGTTGCCGCCGCCGCCCGCCCGCAGGAGCTGGCCCAGCAGAAAGAAGCTGTGGACCGGGCGCAAATCTCTGTTTCCGATGCCTTGCGAACCCAGAAGCGCCGGGCTGCACTGCTGGCCCGAGGCTTTATTTCCCAGGCTGACTATGACAGCTCGCAAGTCGTGGTGGACACAGCGCAAAGTACGCTCGCCACCGCAAGACAGGCTCAGGCGCTGACCATCGCCGGCCCGCGTGTCCAGGACATCGCCGATGCACAGTCCCAGGTCAACTCGGCGCGGGTGCAGCTGCAGGCCGCCGAAGCCAATACCGGCCAGAACGCCGTCCGGTACTCGGATATCGCCCAGGCCCGCGCGGCAGTCGCCCAGATCGCCGGCACGATCCAGCAGCTTCAGGTGAATATCGCCGATACTCGCATTGTCGCTCCGGCATCCGGCTTCGTGCTGAAAAAGTACAAAGAGCCGAACGAGATTGTCCAAAGCGCGACGACGGGTTTTTCCGATGCTCAGTCCATTGTCGCGACACTCGGCAGCCGCCTGCAAGTGAGTGTCGGTATCAACGAAGTGGATGTTGCCAAAGTCTCGCTCCATGCCCCTGCTGCCGTGACCGTGGACGCTCTCCCCGGCGCGACATTCCCCGGCGAAGTGACCCGGATCGCCCCGGCGTCTACCAACGCGTTTTCGACCGATACCAACGGCGGTGCAGGCGGCATTTCTTCGATTTCCAAGTTCTCGGTGAAAGTGGGCTTTACTCGCAGCGACCAGCGCCTTCGCTCGGGCATGAGCGCAAATGTCGCAATCACCAGCCGCCGGCACACCCACGTTGTCTTGGTTCCCCTGGAAGCCGTCCCGTTCTCTGAGACTTCCGGGCAAGTGACTGTGCTGACGGCGGCAAAGAAACAGGAAAAGCGCACCGTGCAAACAGGGCTGCGCGACGATACTCAGGTTGAAATTGTGTCCGGGCTCCGTCCCGGCGAAACAGTAATTGTTCCGCCGGTTGACGGCTCAGGCCGGCGTAAGACCGATATCAACGGCAGCGGAAACTAAGCAAATCTATGATTGTCTTTGAATCAATTCGGGTGGCGCTTGCCGCGCTCTGGGCAAACAAGCTCCGGGCGCTGCTCACCATGCTCGGCGTGATTATTGGGGTCATGTCGGTCATTGTGATGATCTCACTGGTGCAGGGCATCCGCCAGCAGGTGCTGGACCAGTTCGCTGGCAACGGCGCGAACCTGCTGTTCGCGTCCTACCAGCCGAAAGTCGGGGCGGTCTCGCGCGGCGGGTTTTCAGGGCTGACAATGGACGACGCCCGCGCGGTGAGCGCCCGCGCGACACTCATCAACTCTGTCAGCCCGAAAGTGGATACGTCAGTGGTCGCCCAGAATGGCAGCCATCGACGGCAGGTGACCCTTTCCGGTGTTGAAGACACGTTTGACCAGACCTTCAATGTGATACCCGCTTCAGGCCGCTTCCTGCGCTCCGACGATCTGACGGGGTGGGGGAAAGCCTGCGTTCTTGGTCAGAAAGCCAAGGATGACCTGTTCCCAAACACCAATCCTCTCGGCAAACAAATCTTATGTTCGACCGGCGACGGTTCTTCGGTCTCGCTGGTTGTTGTCGGCGTATTGGCGAAAAAAGATTCAAACCCCGGCGCCGGGGACT
Source organism: Armatimonadota bacterium (assembly GCA_043786835.1). Classification (GTDB taxonomy): domain Bacteria; phylum Armatimonadota; class Armatimonadia; order Armatimonadales; family Capsulimonadaceae; genus JANXMY01. The sequence goes on from JAYVVR010000506.1 coordinate 6,920, forward strand.
TCAACAACTCGATCTTCACGTCTTTGACGACCGTGCAGAAGCGGTTTTCGCACAGTGACAAGATTGACGGGTTTACGGCCCGCTCGGTGAATATCGCCCAGGCCGAAGCCGCCGCTGACCAGGTCTGGAGCATCTTGAAGCAGCGGCACCCGTTAAACTATAAAGACTTAGTGGTAGACACACAGGAAGGTATTTTGAAGCAGATTGATACGGTCTTAAACGGCATTCAGCTTGTCTTAGGCGGGGTCGGTGGGCTGGCGCTTTTGACCGGCGGCATTGGGATTATGAACATCATGCTGGTTTCGGTCACCGAGCGCACCCGTGAGATCGGCATTCGCAAGGCAGTTGGGGCGACCCGGAACGCGATTTTGCTGCAATTTGTCG
>JAYVVR010000507.1:0-2545 GCA_043786835.1 Armatimonadota bacterium
GCCGGAGACCCCCGGCGAGATTGTCCGCTGCGCTCTCGAAAGCCTTGCGCTCTCGTACAAGGACACCCTGACCCAGATTGAAGCGCTGACGGGCCGGACAATCATGCGCCTGCATATTGTCGGCGGGGGCAGCCGCAACGCGCTTCTCAATCAGTTTGCAGCAGACGCGACAGGCCGCAAGGTTCTCGCCGGTCCGGTTGAAGCGACCGCCATCGGCAACGTGCTCTTGCAGGCCGTCACACTCGGCCATCTAGACGGTGCCGCGGCCCTGCGCCGCACCGTCCAAGCCTCGTTTCCAATCCAGTCTTTCGCGCCGGGCGACTTCCAAGCCTGGCAGGAAGCCGATGCCCGATTTCAACTTTTGGAGACACACTTATGAGCGAACAACGAGTTTATCATTTTGTCAGCGACTTATGGGACGACCAAAAAGCTGCTGCCTTGGACCCGGTCGGGCGGCTAATTTACCGCTCAAATATACTCGGAACCGACGGACGCATCACGAATACCGGCGGCGGGAATACGTCGGCGAAGATATCCGAGACCGACCCTCTCAGCTTAGAGCCGACCGAAGTCCTCTGGGTCAAAGGCTCCGGCGGGGACCTCAGAACAGCGAAGCGCGAGAACTTTTCTTCCCTCTATCAAGATAAGCTGATGGAGCTGCAAGCGATTTACGCCCGTGCCGATGAGCGCGGTCCAAAGACGGCCGCCGAAGACAAAATGGTCGAGATGTACCCGCACTGCACGTTCAATCTGAACCCGAGACCCTCGTCCATTGATACCCCCCTGCACTCGTTTGTCCCGCGCCGCCATGTGGACCACACCCACCCGAACGCCGCCATTTCGGTCGCCGCATCAAAGAACTCCGACCGGCTGACCCGCGAAATCTACGGGAATGACGTGATCCATACTCCCTGGCTCCGTCCCGGCTTCGAGCTGGGCTTAGTTTTGCAGGACATCTATCAGCGAAACCCAAGTGCTTACGGGGTGATTTTGGGCCAGCACGGCCTGATTAACTGGGCCGACGATGACAAAGATTGCTACTATCTGTCTTTAGACTTGATTGAGAAAGCAGGCGCGTTTATTGCCGCCCATGACAAGGGTGAGAACACGTTCGGCGGCGCGAAGTATGGGAGTTTAGACGGAGCAGTACGCAAGGCTGTGTTTGCCGAGATTTTGCCCTGGCTGCGCGGCCAGGTCTCCCAAAAGAAGCGCTTTATCGGGACAATTCAGGACGACGACAAAATACTGCGCTTCGTCAACAGCGCCGACGCGCCGAGGTTAGCGGAACTTGGCACAAGCTGCCCGGACCACTTTTTGCGAACGAAAATCAAGCCCCTGTACGTCGCCTGGAATCCGCAAACCGAAGATGCAAGCATCTTGAAAACAAAGCTGACCGAGGGATTAGCCCAATACCGTGCTGATTACGCGGCGTATTATGAAGCCAACAAACGGCCTGGGTCGCCCGCCATGCGCGACCCGAACCCGACGGTCATTCTCGTTCCGGGCCTCGGCATGATTGCGTGGGGCAGAGACAAAAGCGAGTCGCGGGTCACTGCCGAGTTCTACAACTGTGCCGTCGAAGTCATGCGCGGGGCGGAAGCGATTGATGAGTATGTCGCCCTCCCGGCTCAGGAAGCGTTCGACATTGAATACTGGCTGCTGGAAGAAGCCAAGCTTCAGCGAATGCCGCCGGAAAAAGAGTTTGCCCGGCAAATTGTCGCGGTTGTCGGCGCGGGCAGCGGCATCGGGCGCGAGCTGGCCCACCGGCTGGTCAAAGACGGCGCTCATGTCGCGTGTCTCGATAGGGACTTTGAGGCTGCCGCTGCGACCGCAAAAGAGATTACCGACAAAGTCGGCATGGGGATCGGCATTGCAGGCTCCGGTATTTCCGGCTGCGGCCAGGCCGTCGGGATTGCCGCCGACATCACGAGCCGCGAGAGCATCAAAGCCGCGCTGTCCGCGCTGACGTTGGCCTACGGCGGCTTTGACTCGCTTGCCGTCACGGCGGGCATCTTTGTCGCCCCGGACACGGGTGGGCATATCCCCGACGACAAATGGGCTTTAACATTTGCGATCAATGTCACCGGGTCTTACTTGGTGGCCGACGAAGCCCTGCCGATTTGGAAGGCCCAAAATTTGACCGGCAAAATGGTGATTACAACATCAGCGAATGCCGTTGTCTCGAAAAAAGGCAGCGTGGCGTATGACACGTCCAAAGCCGCCGCAAACCATCTCGTGCGTGAGTTAGCGGTCGAGATGGCTCCGCTCATCCGGGTAAACGGTGTCGCTCCGGCAACTGTCGTTCAGGGCAGCGCCATGTTCCCGCGCGACCGGGTGATTGCAAGCCTCGCCAAGTACCATTTGCCCTATACCGAGGCCGAGACCGATGATGCGCTGCAAAGCCGCCTTGCCGCGTTCTACGCTGACCGCACTCTAACAAAGACCGCGATCACGCCCGCCGACCAGGCCGAAGCGCTGTATTTATTGCTGTCCGACCGCCTGAGCAAGACCACCGGTCAGATACTTGCGGTTGACGGCGGGCTGC
>JAYVVR010000508.1:0-2543 GCA_043786835.1 Armatimonadota bacterium
AAATACCCCGACAGCGGTCGGTGCGGTGCGGCTTTTGGAACCGGTCTATGGGCGCTTTTCGGCAAACCTCGTCAGCGGGAACGTCGCCGCAACCCTGAACACGCTGAAACTGCAAGGGGTGACTATCCGCAGATTCCCGACACTCGCCAGTCTCGACGGCACTGTCTCCAGCCTCACGTCAGGCGATCCGAAGCTGGCGCTGAACGTGCGCTTGTCCGAAGGCGATGTCAGCGATTTTCTCAATTTAGCGGAGTCGGCGTCGGTCCCGTCGAAGAAGACTGCGCGGGCATTAGCCGCCACCCTACCGAACCTCACCGGCACGGCGTCGGGCCTATTCCATCTTGGCGGCACTGTCAAATCCCCAAGTGCTTACGGCCATGCGCTTGTTTCCGATGCGACCGTCGGCTCCTATCGAATAGACCAGCTTGCCGCTGATCTGCGCTTCAATAACGGCACTCTCTCTATTGGCAATGGCCTGGTCAAATCCGGCGCGGCAACGCTGACCGCCTACGGAACCCGGACGGCGTCGGGCGTCATTCGGACTGAGTTCACAGCGTCGGGCCTTGACCTGACCCGGTTCTACCAGCTGACCGACCCCTTTGCCGACATTCAAGGTACGGCGGCGTTCACAGGCAGTTTTTCAGGCACACTAACCGCGCCGCACGTTGTCGTGCAGGTCCTCACGCTTCCCGATCTTGTCGTCAATTCCCAGAAGTTTGCGCCGCTGACCCTGGCAGGCCGCTATGACGACAGTGTCTTCACCCAAACCGGCGCTCCGTGGCATTTTGCCGTCACTGTCCCACCGGATTATGCCGCCGAGCCGGGCGGCGTGGTCGAATACGACGTGAACCATCTGCGCCTGCTGCTGCCGGTGGGAACACACCAAAAACGGCTCTTTGCGCTGGCCCTGTCGGCGGCAATCCCGGCGTCGGCCCCTGAACGGCTGTCGCATGTCTTTCGTACCCTGCGCCAGACCCAGTGGGCGCAAACCCCTGCCGGGAAATCATTTCTTGCCGGCCTGGCAAAGCTGCCGCAGCCGCTGTCAGGGACATTTTCCCTGCCGAGCGTCTCCGTCTCCGGGCCACTCAGCGCACTCACGGCGTCGGCGGATTTCAGTGCCGACAATCTCATCTTTGGCGAGTCCAAGTTAGCGGGCCTTAACGCCCACGCCGAGTATGGCGGCGGGAAAACGCCGTCGGGCAAGGTGACAGCCTCCGCCCATGACCTGCTTGCCGCCGGGGTCCCTATCGGCGCGGCCTCGCTTGATGCGTCTCTCCTGAACCGGACCGTCACCGTGAACGCGCTTAAAGCCACCAGCGCACGAGCGTTTCTCAGTGCATCCGGCACGGCCAATCTCGACGGCGATTTAAACGCCAGCATTGACGCCTCGAACATCCCGCTCGCTCTGCTGCGGTCGGTCGTCCCGAGCGCCGGGCCGTATCTCACTCTGCTGCCGAAGGAGATCTCATCGCTGACAGTGAATGCCGTTGGGCCGACCCGCTCCCCAAACTATGTTGGCTCGATTAGTTTAGCAAACCCGGAAGGCGACACGCCGGGCGCGTCCACGCTGGCGGTCGACCGGATACGGAGCGGCACGATTACCGTCTCGTCGCCCGACCCAAACGCACTGAAGGTGCTGAGTGTCAGCAGCCTGTCGGCATTTAAGAATGGGCGCTTGATTGCAACACTCTCGGGTTCCCTCCCGCTGTCCCTGCCGGCGCTGACGACGTCCGACCTCGTGCCGGCAGCCGTTCTTGACCAGGACGATCTGCATGCTGATTTAGTCGTCCAAGACCTGTCGGCACTGGCTGGCTTCAGCCCCGGTGTTTTGGACGCCAAAAAGACGAGTGGATCGCTCACGGCAACGGCAAACTTCAGCGGTGGGCGGCTGTCGGGCCTTGTCAGTCTCAAAGACGCGTCAGTCGGTTTTGAGGGCTTTGACACCTACGCGAACAAAATCAACGCGATTGTTGTTCTTGGAGAAAACAAGGCATCCATTCAGTCGTTTTCTGGACAATCCAGTAAAGGCGGCACCTTCGCGATCTCCGGCGGCGCAGCACTCACGGACAGCAAAACCCTAAGTTTAAGGCTTGTGACCAAAGACCTCACTGTCAGCGAAGGTGGCAAGCAAAGTTTTCTCTATCAAAAGTTCAGCAGCGGCTTGAAAGCTAAAGTCAACGGCATAGTCTCGGCGAATGGCCCGTGGCTGACCCCGCGCATCGCCACTCTGCCGAACGCGCCGATTGTGGTCAGCGATGCATCAGGCACCCTGCCGTCGCCGACCGGCCCGGCGACGATTTCCGGCCCACCCTCGGCGTTTGACCCGACTCTTGCACTTGCGATCCAGCTTGGCAGCGGACGGACAAAGACAGTGACTATCAGCAACGCACTCTTGAAGGCCGACGCCGGGGGCTTGGTGCTGATTGGCGGGGACCTCGTCGACCCGCAGGTTCGAGCTGATTTGGTCGTCGCTAAAGGCCAGTTTACACTGCCGCCGTCCACGGTGCTGAAGATTATTCGGCCCGCGACCGGCGACGCCAACA
>JAYVVR010000509.1:0-2538 GCA_043786835.1 Armatimonadota bacterium
GACCATGTGCATCTTGCCGTGACGCTGCCGGCGACACTTGCGCCGTCTATTTTGATGCACGACGTCAAAGGCGCATCGGCGTTCCTTAACAACCATTTGCCGGGTACGAATAGTTGTCTTTATTGGCAGGAAGGCTACGGCTGGCTGACATTCACGCAGGGCAATTTGCCGCGCATCGTTCGCTATGTGGACAACCAAAAAGAACGCCACGCGCTCGGCAGGCTGTCGCCTAAACTCGAATACGCCGCCGACTGGGAAAATCGCATTGCCAAAATTTCCTAACCCCGCGAAGCGGGTGTTTCGTGGCGTCCGCGCCGTGTAGCCGTGCCATTCATGGCATGGTTCTAATTTCCGTATCGAAACCATGCAAAGTCCCATCACATTTGACCATCCCTGGCTCCTGCTTCTCTTGCCCGCCGTGCTTCTCGCGCTGTGGGCCATCGGGCGGCGGTCGTATGCCGGGCTGAACTCGGCGACGGCGCAGCTTGCTTTGATTGTGCGCGGCCTGGCGGCGGTGCTTCTTGTCTGCGCTCTGGCAGGGATCCATACGGTGCAGCGATCGGATAAGCTGGCGACGATTTTTCTGCTGGACGTCTCGAAGTCGGTCTCGCGTGGGGACCAGGCCGCCGGGCGGGAGTATATCAATAAAGCCCTTGGCGGGAAACGGACCGGGGACCAGGGCGGGGTGATTGAGTTCGGACGGACGGCAAACGTGGACGAAACGCCGTCGGAAACGTTTCAATCGTTCGAGCCGGGTGCGCCGACTGTGGCTGGGGATGCGACCGATCTCTCGAGCGCCCTGCGGCTGGCGGAATCGTCGCTGCCGGAAGGGTTAGGGCATAAGATTGTCGTGCTGTCCGACGGCAATGAAAATATCGGGGACGCCGAAACCGAAATAGATGCCCTGCGGGCGAAAGGCGTCCGCGTAGACATCGCGCCGACAGCGCTGGGGCAGGGGAGCGGCGACAAAGCTAGCGGCGAGGCCATGATTGACGATGTGAGCCTGCCGACCCGCGCCCGGCAGGATCAGCCGTTTACCGTCCGCGTCGTCGTCTCCAGCACCGTGGCGCAATTAGGCAAACTGACGCTGACCCGTGACGGGCAGCCGCTCGGCCAGACGCCGGTGCAGCTTCAGCCCGGCAAGAATGCGTTTACGTTCCCCGAGACAGTCCACGTGGCAGGCTTCCACAAGTATGGGGCCGTGCTGACCGCGCCGCAGGACACAATTGCCGAGAACAATCAGGGCTTCGGCTTTGTCGCAGTCTCAGGCCGTCCCCGCGTTTTGTATATCACTGACCAAATCAACTCGTCGCTGGCGTCGGTTAAAAATGCATTAAACGCCCAGCAGATAGACTTAGACGTCCAGACCCCCGGCGGCGTTCCTGCGAGTGTCGCCGCGCTGGCATCGTATGATGCCGTTGTGCTGTCCGATGTCCCCGCCGACGAGCTTGGGCCGGCTCAGATGAGTGCACTTGCGTCAGCGACTAAAGAGTTCGGGGTCGGCCTCGGCATGATCGGCGGCGTCAATTCGTTCGCAGCCGGCGGTTACTCGGGAACACCTGTGGAAGACGCCTTGCCGGTGAAGATGGACATCAAAGACAAGAAGCGCTTCCCAACAATCGCGGTCGCGCTCGTGATTGAAGATTTAGAAGAGCCGGGCAATGTCAATATGTCCATCGAAGCGGCGAAGTCGGTGGTGGATTTGCTGGACCCGCAGGACCAGATCGGCGTCGAAGACTGCAACGGCACCTGGCGTATTCCCATGCAGCATGTCACCGACAAGGCCGGCCTGAAAGCACAAATGGCCGGGCTGACTTATATGAGCGACCCGCCGGTTTATGACCCCTATATCCTAGAAGCAGGCCGGGTGCTGAAAGCGACGCCTGCCCAGGTCAAGCACATTATGTTTCTGGGGGATGGGGACGCGATCAGCGAATCGGGGCAGAACACGGCCAATCTGTCGGCGCTGAAAACAAACGGCATCACGCTCTCGACAGTCGCGACCGGGGCGGATGCGCAGGGAGCGCAGTTCTTAGCGTCTATGGCCCAGGTCGGCGGCGGCACGGCGTATGTCGCCGAGAAGCCTGAAGACCTGCCGAAGCTGTTAAAGAAAGATCAGCAGTCGGTCTCGAAGCTCCGCATTATCGAAACGCCGTTTCTCGCAAAGCCGATCCCCGACGATGAGGTCATTGCCGGCATCAACTGGGGGTCTCAGCCGCCGCTGCTCGGCTACAACGTATCGTCGGCCAAGCCCGGCTCGACAGTCGCGCTGACCGCCCCCGACCACCGTGACCCGGTCTTTGCGTACTGGCGTTATGGCCTCGGACGGACATTCGCGTTCACGAGTGACGACCGGCCCCACTGGGCGGTTCACTGGCTGCCGTGGCCCGGCTACACCCGTTTTTGGGCACAGACCCTGCGCTGGTCCCTGCGCCAGAACACCGACGCCGATTTCCAAAGCACGCTCGATAACCAAAACGGCAAAGGGCATCTGGTCATAGATGCGTTCGCGGCAAACGGCGGCTTTGTCAATGCTGC
>JAYVVR010000510.1:0-2536 GCA_043786835.1 Armatimonadota bacterium
GCCAGTGTTCCCCAAGCAATCAAGATACCCTGCCTCGGCGCGGTAAACGGCACGAAAACATTCCACCAGCGCAGCCCGGTGGTCGCATGGGCTAAAAGCAGCGGAATGGGATGGACCAGAAACAAGGCCGCACCGGCCAGCGACACAGACCGATGGTAGTTGAATGTCTTTCCCTTTAGGAGTTTGATCTTCTGCGCCGTTCGCGAGGCAAGCAGGGTCCCGCCGATGCTGCTGACGATCAGCAGGGCCAGTCCAAGCAGGCCAAGCACACGGGCGATTTTGAGCAAAAGGTCATCAGGCATAACAAATTTTACGGGCGCACGATACGTCAGAGTTCCGAACTAATGAGTCTCGAAGCCCAGCACTCCACCGAGGAACTTCAGCGTGTCCTGAATGTGGAGGTCCCAATACGACCAGTCATGGCTGCCGGGATGCTCTTCGTACTCATGTGGAATACCGAGGGCGGTTAAGCGAGCCGTGAATGCACGGTTTGATTCAATCAGAAAGTCTTCGGTACCGCAGTCTATTCGCAGGCTTGGCAGATGGGCACGGTCCAAAGTCTCAGACAGGGCATCCAAGTCGTCGAGGCCACCTGCTGGGGCGTCGCCGAGAACTAAGCGCCACTCGCGGCCCCAGTCATTGTCCTCGGAAAAGTCGCGGCGGGCGAAGTCCACCGCGCCGGAGTGGGAGACGGCGGCGCAGAATAAGTCGGGGTACTTCAGCGCAAGCTTCAACGCGCCGTAGCCGCCCATCGAAAGCCCAGCGGCGACACGGCCTTCGCGAGTTGGAATGGTCTGAAATGTCCGGTCTACAAACCCGACAATATCTTTGACAAGGTTTGTCTCGAAGGCCGAACGCGGCTTATTCTTGGCGTCCGTGTAGAACCCACGCTCGCCGTTCGGCATCACCACAATCAGCGGCAAGCCCTCGACATAGCGCTCGATATTGCTGCGCCGAGCCCATGCCGTATGATCGTCGGTCAGGCCGTGCAGCAGATACAGCACGGGGAATGGGCCGGGTTTGTCGTCCGGCACGATTGCCGTGAACGCGGTCGTCTTTTCCAGTACGTTGTTCTGGTTCAAGTGAAATTCGCAGATTGCCATTGATTTGTTCTCCAGGGCCAAGCCCAGATGTTGAAGGGCCAAGCCCAGATGTTAAAACGGCCAGTAGCAAACGCCTTGCTGCTTTGCGCTGGCATCGGCGGCATAAGGCGAAAAGCCCTGCGCCCGGCTGGCGGTATAGACGGCACGGGCAGCACCTATGTTTGCACAGCTTCCGACATAGTCTTCCGTGCCGATCCAAAAGGGCTGCCCGCCGGGGGTCAGCGGCATGCCCCGCCATGCTTGAAGCTCTTTTTCCGCCTGTGCGTCCTGCTGCGGCGCATACACTTCTTCATGAGCGACACCGTCCAGCAGACTGGGAAACGAAACCCCACCGGTTGTTCCCAGCCGGGTGATGTCGCTTGTGGCGTTCTGCATCACAAAAAGCAGACTGGGATATTTCTCGCGCAGACGGCGAACGAGGTCTAGGCCGCCCTGACGGCAGGCGGCATTGCAGGGGCCGTTGGGGTCAGTTGGCCCATGTTCAATCAGCTCCAGGTTATCGAAGTAGAAGCCATCGACTCCCTGCGCGACAAGCCGGGGGGCGACATAGTCTAGGAGGAGATTTTGGTAGTCTGAGTTTGCGAGGTCCATCCATGTCTCGTCCGGATAGCCGCTGTATGGCCCAAGATGGGCAGCGGCGTTGTCCCGGCCCGGCACAAACCCGGCAGGGACATGGGTCCAATAGGTCCGAAACGACTCCATTGAGCCGAGGTTCAGGTAACTGATGACCCGGTTCCTGCCGTCGGCTTTGAGCTGCACAATCTGCGTCGGCGTAAAATTTCCGATATCAGGATCGGCGTCTATGTTGATGATACGGAACGCTTGGGCGGCTTTGTCCAGGTCACCCAGCGTCGCCGCAGGGCCGTAGTCGGACATCCACGGCGACGCCTGCGGGAAGCCGCGTCCGGTCAATCTCGCTCCAGGGGGCGGAAGCGGGGCAGGCATATTGGGAGAGGACGTGCCGCCCCCGCACCCAAGAAAGCCGCAGGAGAAGATCGCCGCGAGGGCCGCCAAAGGCCAGAAGTGGTAACGATTCGGTTTCATAAAAAGATTATTCCATACGGCTTGCCGTTGTTCCTACTTGAAAGCAGCAGACATCACCCGTTCAGAAGGGTTAAAGTCAACTCCCGGCGGCGGGCATAACGCTCGTCCGAGACCGCCGGGATCGCTCCCAGCGTTGAAACCGGCGTGTCTAAGTCAATCCACGACCGGCAGCCGCCGTATGCGCGTGTCACAGGGACAACCACCGGTGACGCCAGAGCGTACGCCCGCAGGAGCAGCACGAAAATGGGCTTGTACGGCTCCCAGTCATAGCGGCCCTGAATGAACTGCGGACTCCAGATATGCTGCGGGGCGAGATTGAGAAGCTTTGCCCGGTCGTCCACCCGCACGATGTCCGAGACTTCCGCTGCTGCTTCAATCCGTATCTCGCT
>JAYVVR010000511.1:0-2532 GCA_043786835.1 Armatimonadota bacterium
CTATTCTCAGCACGGGCAGAACTCTCGTAGCTCCCGATTCCTGTTTTATACTTTTCGTCGTATCTGTATGCTTATCTCTATGCTTATATTGTACCCACGCAGTACAAATATAACGCCATCGGAAGGGCGTTGCGCTATCCATCCCAAGCCCATAAATGGGCGGGGCTTCCGCGCTTTTCGCTAAAACAGCCCCCGGCACTCGCCGGGGGCTGTTTTGGTTTGACGCGCTTACTTGGGCGATTTGGACGCCCGGCGGCGCAGGTTTTGATCCAGCTCGCGCTTCCGCATACGGATATTTTTGGGCGTCACTTCCACCAGCTCGTCGGGGCCGATGTATTCAATCGCACGGTCCAAAGACATGACCATCGGGGGAGCGAGGCGCATAAACGTCTCTTTGTTCGACTCGCGCATCGAAGTCAAATGCTTTTTGCGGCAGACGTTGACTTCGAGGTCGTTGTCGCGGGCATTCTTGCCGATAATCATGCCTTCGTAGACTTCGATGTTGTGCGGGACAAACAAAATGCCCCGGTCCTCGGCAGCAGCGAGGCCAAACGTCGTCGTGATGCCGGACTCGCTTGCCAGCAGACTGCCGTTGCGCTCAATCGTCATCTCGCCGGTGTACGGGATGTAGCCGCCAAACAGCGAGTTCAGGACGCCGGTACCGCGTGTTTCGGTCAGGAACTGGTTGCGGAACCCCAAGAGGCCGCGCGTCGGCACTTTGAAGCGCATATAGACATGACCGTCGCCCGGCGAGACCATGTCCAGCATTTCGCCCTTGCGCCGGCCAAGCTGCTCGATGACGACGCCGGAATACTCTTCGGCAACGTCAATCTCGACTTCTTCCAGCGGCTCCATCTTTTGGCCGTTTTCTTCGTGAAAGATGACTTCGGGCTGAGACACTTGCAGCTCGTAGCCTTCCCGGCGCATAGTTTCAATCAGGACCGCGAGATGCAGCTCGCCCCGGCCCGAGACTGAGAATTGGTCGGCAGAATCGGTGTCCTCGACTCGAAGCGCGACATTGGTCTGAAGCTCTTTCATGAGGCGCTCACGCAGCTTGCGGCTTGTTGACCACTGGCCTTCACGGCCTGTCAAGGGCGATGTGTTCACGCCAAACGTCATCCGAAGCGTCGGCTCATCTACCTGCATCATCGGCAGGGCGACCGGGTTCTCCCGTGACGCGATTGTTTCGCCGATATTGACGTCCGGCAGGCCCGAGATCGCGACAATCTCGCCCGCTTCTGCCTGCTCGACTTCGGTCCGGTTCAGCCCCTGATAGATGAAAACTTGCGCGATCTTGCCGGGGACATTGACGCCTTCGCGGTTCACGACAATGATGCTCTGGCCGGTCTTGACGACACCGGCATTCACCCGCCCGATAGCGATGCGGCCTTTATAGTCGTCGTAATCCAGCGTTGTCGCCCGAACCTGAAGCGGCGCTTCCGGGTCTCCGGTCGGCGCGTCGAGATGGTCAACAATCGTTTGGAAGAGAACACCAAGGTCCAAGCCAGGCTCAGCGGGGTTCAGGGTCGCCGTGCCTTGAAGCGCAATCGTGTAGACGACAGGGAAATCAAGCTGTGCCTCGGTCGCGCCGAGTGCGGCGAACAGATCGAATGTCTGGTCCACCACATAGTCGAGGCGCGAGTTAGGCCGGTCAATCTTGTTGACGACGACCACGACTTTGTGCCCAGCTTGGAGCGCTTTCGACAGCACAAAGCGGGTCTGCGGCATGGGGCCTTCGACGGCATCAATCAGCAGCAGAACGCCGTCAACCAGGGTCATCACCCGCTCGACTTCGCCGCCGAAGTCGGCGTGTCCGGGCGTGTCTACGATATTGATTTTGGTATCGCCGTAGGTGATGGCCGTGTGCTTAGAGACAATGGTGATGCCGCGCTCACGCTCGAGATCCATCTTGTCCATGACGCGCTCGGCGACGACTTGATTGGTCCGGAAAACGCCGCCCTGCTTGAGCATTCCGTCCACAAGCGTCGTCTTGCCGTGGTCTACGTGGGCGATAATCGCGATATTTCGCAGGTGGTCCTGTATGATAGTTTGAGACATAGGCCCCTATTATACCTGAAAAACGAAGAAAACCTCACCCCAATAAAACCTCACCCCAGCCCCCTCCTTCCGAAAGGAGAGGGAGCCGGAACAGGGCACTGGCTCCTAACCCTCTCCTTGCTCAGGGAGAGGGTGGGCGCGGAGCGACCGGGTGAGGTTCGGCTGCCGTCCATTGGGCATCGGTTCTGTCGCCGGTTGATACAAATGATCCCGGTTCGTTTCCGCGTAAATGGGCATTATCGCCACTGACAGTGACGGAACGCGCCTTACCCCGCAGCGTAATCGTATCATCATCACCGGCGATGACAACGTCTTTGCCCTGTACCGAGATCGGCATCTTTGTCTCGTCCCCGTTAATCGTGACTTGCTGGCCGGAAATTGCTACAGCAGGATACACTAAATGCGCGACCCCTGAGAGCAAGCCCAGGCCGCCGCTGCACCAGAACAGCACCCAGACCCAGCCTTTGATGTCGC
>JAYVVR010000512.1:0-2527 GCA_043786835.1 Armatimonadota bacterium
GCGAACACAAGGTTCGCCCCTACGGGGTTTCCGAAAGACGTCATTCCGAAAATGCCCGTAGGGGCGCTGCTTGCTACACCTTCCCCTGTGCCTGCCCCCTGGCCGGGCGAATTCTCCTAAAAGCTGCCGGTGACGCGCAAAATCACGCGGCGGCCCTGCTGGAAGCGGGTGCCGCTGTAGCCGGAGTTGAAGTTCAGGACACTGAGGTCGTTGGTTAAGTTTTCGATGTCAAGTTCTAAACCCGTCGGACCCAAAAGGTGCGGGTGGCCGAGGCGCAGGTTGACCGAGTAGTGCGAGTTGCGCTTGCCGCCGCCGAGCGTGTTGCCGTTGCTTGAACCGATGGGCTTGAGCGGGCTGGAAGCCTCGCCGCTGCCGTAGTAGGCGTCTATTCCGGCAAACGCCGACGATTTGAACGTGTAGCTCAGGCCGCCGCTCAAAGTATTGAGCTGGTCGTGATCGTTGACAATCGGCGCGGGCGCTCCAAGCTGGTTCACACCGTTTGGCCTCGCAATCGAGTTCGTGTAAGCAAAGTAGCCGTTGAGGCCGACAAGCCCGCGCGGGGCGAAATCGTAGGACAGCTCGTAGCCGTGGGTGCCTTGCGACGAGTATTGCAGGGTCGTATACGCACCGATCTGGGTGTACGGGATGAGAATGCCGGTGTCAAACTCATTGCGGGTGTTTTTGTAGTAGGCCGAGAACTTGACCGACTGCTGCGGAGACAGCCGATGCTCCAGCCCTGCTTCGTACATGTCGGTCGTCTGCGGCACGAGGTTTGTGCCTAAAATCGCGCCCTGGGCCAGCGGCGGCTGGGAAAACAGCTTATTGTAGTCAAGGCGCAGGGTTGTGGCAGGCGTCACCGAGTAGGCAAGGTTCACGCGCGGCGACAGATAGTTCTTCTTGACGCTGCTGACGGACTGGCTTTGCTTACCGTAGTAAGAGTCGTAGCGCAGGCCGTAGTTCAGCGTGAGTTTCCGGGTGGCCCGCCACGTATCCTGCAAGTAGGCGGCGTTGTAATAGCCGGAGCGATGGACTAAAACGGTCGGCGTGGACGCGCCCGGCGTGATCTGATAGATCTGGTTGCCGAGAACGTCCAAGACCGGGTTGCCGGCATCGTCCAGCTGATACGTGCCGTCCGGGGTAAGCTGCGGCCCGCCGGCCTGCACGGCAGCCTCGGCGTCAAGCGCAAGCTGGCTTTGCGGAATGATGTTGTAAAGCTCATTGCCCGACTGCCGGGTGAGCAGCAGGCCGGCCTTGTATGTGTGCGTCCCGCTGGTTTTGGTCAGGCTGCCGGACAACTCGGTTTGGGCGCTTTTACGCTGGATGGTCGGGTTGTATTCGATGGAGCTGTCCACCGTAGTTAAATAGCCCGTCGCCGGGTCTATCGAGTTCAGATTGACAGACGGATTGTTGTTCCGAATGTCTAAACGCGACGTCGAAGCCCCGAGCGAAAGCAGGCCGGTCAGCGCCCCGCCGAAGTTATGGCGGTAATTCAGAGCGCTGAACTTGTTTTCGTCGTTCTGATACACGTCCTGCCCGGCCCCCTGCTGGGAAGCAATCGACAAGACCTGGCTGCCGAAAACTGCCGGGTCGGGGGTCACGCCTGCCAAAGTACCGTCGGCGTTGCGTGCGCCGCCGTAGCCGTAGCCCTGGCCGACTGGGATAAACTTGTCCGGGAGGCCGGTTCGGTTTGCGATCTGCGTTTGGGCCGGTGCGGTATTCAGGAGCAGGCTGAATTGATCGTTCTTACTCGCTTGATATTGCAAGTTGCCGAAGGCCGTCAGTGCGCGTCCGTGATTGTGCGCGTCTTGATGGTCCGGCTGGGGTGACTCCACCGAAGTCTGGGTCGAGCGATTGATGAAGTTGAACAGGTAGCGAAACGGTCCGGCTTGTCCCGGCCCGGCCCCGGCCTGGCCGCCGAAGGTCAGCTCCTGATCGTAAGTGTTGTAGCTGCCACCTCCAAAGCGCATCTCCTGAAACGGCTTAATCGGGCCGGAGCGCAGGCTCAGGTTCAGAACCGCGGCGGTCTCGCTGCCGTACTCGGGCGAGTAGCCGCCGGTCTGGATATCGGCGCTCTGAATAATATCCGGGCTGAGAATGGGACCGGCGCGGCCCTGTAAGGACCCCGGCAGCTGAAACCCGTCAATGTAGATTGCAGTGGATGCGTGTTCGCCGCGCGGGTGGACGACATTCACCGACGACTCGACAAACCCCGGCGCTCGCAGCAGCAGCCGCTGGAAGTTCTGCGGGTTAGCGCGTATCAGGGGAATGCTTTGGATCGCCTGCTGACTGAGGCGGGTTTCGCTGGTCGTCAGATTGCGTGGGATTGTGATGCTGGTTGAGCCTTTGATGACTTTCTTTGTCAGCACAATGCCGACGTCGGTACTCGTGTCGGCCGCGACGGGAAGGGTCCGTATGTCTGTATTGAACGTGACGATCTGCGTGGTGATCTGCCATGTCCGGATTTCCAGCGGCGGGCTAAGGGCAACGCCGTTCCTATCGGAGATGACGTTAAAGTCGGCATTGACGC
>JAYVVR010000513.1:0-2521 GCA_043786835.1 Armatimonadota bacterium
GCGACGCCTAAACTAATGGTCTTGAGAACGACTAGCTCGGGGTCGTCTGCAAAGCCGGGGAAGATCGTGCCGGCAACGGCTTGGCGCAGACGCTCGGCGGTTTGAAACGCTTCGTCTGCCGGGGTTTCCGGCAGGACGACCACAAACTCTTCGCCGCCGAAGCGTCCAACACTGTCTACAGTTCGGACACCGTTCTGCAGAATGCCCGCCAGTGTCTTCAAAAGCACGTCGCCCTGAACATGGCCGTAAGTGTCGTTGTAAGACTTGAAACCGTCCACGTCCAGCATAATCACCGACAGCGGATGGCCGTAACGCTCGGCGCGGCGGCGCTCGTCGGCCAGCACGGTCTGCATGTGGCGGCGATTAAAGAGGCCGGTCAGTGCATCGGTCGTCGCCTGGGAATAGACGTCCTGATGAGCGCGCACATTCGCGAGGGTCGCCGCCGCCTGACTTGCCAGCGCTTCCAAACGCCCGCTGTCCCGGTGGGTGAAGACGCCGGGGGCATCGCGCTCGAACTGGGCAACGCCCAGGGTACGGCTTCCCGCGACGAGCGGCACGAGCAGCAGGGCAAACGGCGTCCGCCCCCCCGACGTTTCTTCCGGCACGGCCCTTGGGTCGCAGCTTCCGTCCCGGATCATCCACGGCAGGGTTCGCTCGGCGGCCCGTCCGGCGAGGCCCTCCCCGAACCGCACGCTGACCGTTTCGCCGCCGCGTCCCAGCACCCGCTTCAGGCGAATTTCCGTATCGTCGGTGAGCCACAGCGTCACCCGGTCGCACGAGACCAATCCCCGGCTTAATGTCAAAAACTGCTCGGTCACCCGTTCCGCCGAAGTCTGCGAGACCGTTACCGCGCTCAGTTTTTCCATTGCCGAGACCTGCCCGCGCAGGCCCGCGACCTCAAACCCGAAGTGCGCGACCAGGCCAAGCAGGCCAAGCAGCACCGCCGCCCCCGCAAGGCCCGCCAGGCCAAAGCGCGGAAACGCCGCCGCCATCAGAAGCGCCACCGGAGCCGCCGCAATCAATGTCGCCGCCTCCAGCTTTCCGCTTTGCCGCCCTTGCCGCAGCGCTGCCCGCCCCGCGCCGGAATACCGCGCAGCCGTCCCCATCCGCGCCGCTGCGAACACAACGCAGTAAACAGCCGCCGTTACGCTATTTCCAAACACGCTTTTCGGCAGCAGTGCCGAGGTCCCCGCCCCAAGCAGCAGCGCCAGCGTCAGACAGGCCGCTCGTTCCCACGCCTGCCGCTGGGTGGGCCCAGCGGAACAGGAGAGCGCAGACGCGGCGCTTGCCAGCAGCAAAGACGCGAGTGCAGAGAACGGCGGCAAAAGCAGCAAAGCGACCAATCCGACCGCCGGGATCAGTCCGACCCGCTGCCCACGCGGCCCGGTCGCCGGCACCAGCACCGCCAGCAGCGCAAGCCCCGAAACAAACAACAACAGTGCAAAGTGCGTAGGGTCAGTCCGGTACTCGACCAGTCCCAGCCCGCCCCCAAGCAGCCCGCAAGCCCCGAGGCCAAGCCGCCGCAGGGCTACCAAGTACCGTGACCGTGCCGCCCGACCTCCGCCCTGCCTCTTCGGCGCAGACGCAGCGCCGCCGTTTAGTATTCGGCTGCGTTTTCGGGGACGGCTGTCTTTCTGGGTGATAACGAGGGGCATGAAGACACGCTTTCAGGACTTTCTAAGCGCATTATTCCACGTTTCCCCCGAGAAGTTCACACTTATTTCCGCGATTGCCTGCACTGTTTCCTAAGACATAAAAACGCCCGGCCCCAAAGTTGAGACCGGGCATCACTAGCAAAAGGACTTTACGCCGCCGCGTCACTGTCCGCGCCTTGGGCCAGCGGCCGGGTGACGTTTGCCATATTGCGCCGGTACGCTTCGGCGATCAGTGCTTGATTAAGCTGCGCCTTTGTCGGCGGCTTCGTCCGAAGGACGGTCTTGACGAGTGACTTCGCCTGGGTTCGGCGAACTGAAAAACCCGGTGCCTGGGCCGGGAGGGGCACTTGAAAACTTGGCGGGAACGTAAACGGGGGCGGCGTTAATTGCTGTGCGCTTGTGCCTAGAGCGAGTCCTGCTGTTGCCGCAACAAAAATAAGTGCTGACAGCCATCGAGGGCGATAAACAGGCTGGCAATGAAGCTGAGACCGGACGTTCATGAAAGTATTATGGCATCAAAAACCGGACGGAAATTGCTACCACCTTGCGAAAGGCGGCAGAAACTGGGTTGTCAAAGTGCAAGCCTACTCAAAAGAGAAGGCGGGCAGATGTCGTGGAAGAGAGTTTCACTTTAATTTGTGTTTCAGTAAATAAGTCCAAATTAGGATAGTGATAATGAGCATAGCTACAAGGAGTCCACCCATAGTCGGGCCTGACCGGAGCGCAGGATTATCGTTTGTCTGGATTTTGGCTCCAGACTTAATGATGATAAGCATAATCTTTTCGTGCCAGACCTCGAATACGCAGGGGCCGTTGACGGACTGGTCCGATAACCTGGGGTCCGCTACTGAGGGTGAGACTTGGAG
>JAYVVR010000514.1:0-2518 GCA_043786835.1 Armatimonadota bacterium
CTCTTGCTGGACTAACTTGGCGTAGCGCGTCTCATCCCGCTGGAAGCGGATCGTATTCGCCCGGGCAATCCCGATGTTAGCTGTGGCCGCATCGGCAGCTCGCTGTGCGGTCTGAACTGCCTGCTGCTGAGCGCTGAGCGCGGCAAGTGCCGTCTGCACCTGGGCCTCAGACTGGGCGGCCTGCGCCTGCGCCTGCACGATTTGACTCTGGGCCTGCTTGACCTGATTGATCGTCGTGTTTCGGCTCAGCGTCACCTGCTGGAGTGCCCCCGCCGTTTTTGCCTCTTGGGATGCCAGTTCGGCCTGAGCTTTGCGAATGGATGCATCAGTCGCCTGCTGCTGGTATTGCAAACTGCTCTGTGCCTGCGGAAGCTGGCTCTCGGCGGCCAGGTAGGCAGCCTGAGACTGGGCAAGCAAGGCGAGCGGTCCGCTATCTTCCAGGCGGGCGATCACAGCATTTTTCTTGATTTTATCGCCTTCGTCTACCAGGAGTTTGCTGAGAGTTCCACTGATGATGGGGCTGACATTGATCAGGTTACCCGCGACATACGCGTCATCTGTGCTCTCATGGTTCTGGCCGTAATGGTAGATGGAGAGCCCCCAGATCAGTCCAACGATTAGGACGGCGGCGACGGCTGTTCCGATAATCAGCTTCTTGATTGGGCTGGGAGGCTTCTTTTGATCATCGTCGGGCTTTTTGTCCTCTTTAGGCGCGCCTTTTCCCTCTTCTTTGGGCGGCGCATATTTGCTGCCCTCGTTTCCATTTGCATGCCCAGTTCCCTGTGGGGCTGGAGCACCATTCGGCTGCGTTTTCTCTTCAACTGCCATGATAAACCCTCTCTAAGCGTACTGCGTCCTATGGAGACTGCGGAGTGCCGACCGCGTTCTCAAATTGTGCGTGGGAAACCAAATAGTTATAAACTGCGTCCACCTGTGCATTTTCTGCCTGGACCAATGCAGACTGGGCGTCTGTCACTTCTAGGTACAGGCCGACTTGGCCCTGATAGCGGATCTGGGCGAGCTGACGTGCCGCGACGGCAGACTTCAGGGCGGCATTCGCAGCATCGATCTGACGCGCTGCCGTTGCCTGATTCAGGTAGGACTGGCGGACATCGAGTGCGACATCGGTTTCGGTGGAAGCCAGGGATGTTCGCGCATTTTCCGTGCGCAAACGGGCTTCGTCTACCCGGTCCCTCGTTGCGCCGCCATCATAGAGTGGGATGCTGAGCGTGGCAGTGAGCTGCGCCGTACGCTGCCGCGGGAACTGGAACGAAGGGGTGGGGTAGTAGTTTCCTGCCGCGCTGAGACTCAGGCTTGGATCCAGCCCGGCCCGTGCCAGCTTGATGCCGGTTTCCGCGACACGGATATTGACCTGCGCGGCTAAAATTTCGGGCCGCCGTGTCTCTGCCGTCTTCAGGGCCTGCGTGATATTGATCGCTGCCCTCTCATCCTCTGAAATGGAAAAGGGGGTTGGGGCAGGTGTCGCAGCCGTGCCTACACTTGAGCTATCACTGACTTCGTCGCCGACGGTTACTCCCGGCACGTCCAAAACGGCGACCGGGGCATCCAGCGGGCGTCCGGCGAGGTTGTTATAACTTGTCTGGGCGATTGCCAGCGAATTCTCGGCCGCCGTGACATTCTGATTCGCATTTGCGACCTGGGTTTGCGCCCGCAGCAGGTCAATCTTAGCCCCGATCTGGCCAACATAGAGCTTTGCAGCGTCGCTTTCCTGCTGCATCGCATTTTGCAGAGCGGCATTCGCGACCTGGACCTGATGTTCGGCCCGGAGTGTGTTGAAATAAATCGTCTGCGCCCGGAGGATGCGGGCATTTCGGAACTCGCCCAGAATAAACTCATCGGCGAGACTTTGCAGCCGTGCCTGACTGGAAGCCCCGTGGATCTGCCCGGAGAGGTCGAACCGGTTGCTGATGCTGAGCTGGAGAATCTCCTGATGTGTGGGCGTCACCTGGATCGCGGGACCGGATCCGATCCGAACAAGCGTCGCCTGATCAAAGCGCTCGAACGTCCCATTGGCGGCGACGTTTGGGCGCCCCGCCGCTGCCGCCTCGTCGGCCCGCTTACGGTCTATCTCGACATTTCGGGTGGCGGTCTGAATGTCGGCACTACTTTGCAGGGCTGCTGCGATCGTCTGCGCCATCGAAAACGGAGGGGCTGCCCCTGTGCTGCCCTGAGAGGGCAGACTGCCCTGAGAGCCATTCCCTGCGTTTGCATTTGTGCTGGCTGAGCCGCCCGCAATCGCCCCGCCCGCGATCGTCCCTGGCTGACCATTTGCTCCGGCGCTCGTTCCCGGGGTTCCTACGCCGGCCCCTGTCGTTCCTTCTCCGGCGGTTCCGGTACTGGTCGCCCCGGCTCCCATCGCCCCGCCGCCATTTGCCGCCGTACCCGCGGCTCCGCTGCCGGCCTCTCCCGCCGCCCCGATCCAGACGTAGCCCGGCGTTAAGAGTCCCGCCGCGTGGGCCGTGGGCATCCAGAGTGCCGCGCCAAGTGAAATAATCTG
>JAYVVR010000515.1:0-2516 GCA_043786835.1 Armatimonadota bacterium
GGGCCGCTTCTTTGTTCACCGTGACCAATCCTCAAACTTCAATCCCGGCACCTGTCCGAAATCCTTTGAGTTTCGCGTCAGCAACGTTGCACCGTTAGCAAGGCAAATAGTGGCGATGCGTAAGTCTTTTGTACCGACACGGATTTTTGTCTGGCGCAGCCGCTCAAACTCGCTTGCCGCTTCGGCATCATAGTCAATCAAATTGATGCGGCCAAACTGATTGATAAAGCACCGCAGTTTACGATAGGCCTCTGTTTGCTGCGGCATTGTCCTTGCTTGGGCGATGACGGCAAACCATCCACGCGTCTGTTCTTCGTAAGTAACAATCGTTACGGCAGCTTCAGCCGGCGGTACAGAGGCAAGCCACCTGCCCAAATTGACCGCTTCGATTGTATCTCTATCAAGGATGCTGAGATGATCGGCATCTAAAATCAGCATTAATTTTGATCGCCTTCATCCGGCCGATCTTCCAACTCTCGCCACTCACGTCCGCGCCGCATAGCCTCGTCATACATAGGATCGTTCTTGAACTCACCGCGTATTTGCTCCCACCAGGGAATATGCTTCTCTTGTGGCTGATTTTGTTCTTTCTCGCGCTTGAGCTGCTGCAATTCGGCTTCCACGGCAGTCAATCGCTCTTCGATGGTTTGTGCGGACATGAGATGCCTCCTCTTGAACACGTTAGTATACCTGAACCCCTTACAGCAGTTGAAAGGGAACAAATTTGGATAAAATAGAGACTGAAAGAGAAGAAGATGTCCAATACACTTGATACAAAAGAATCGCCGCCGAATGTCGCGGCACGGTGCGTTGGGCACTATACCCTGCGGCGCGAGCTGGGTCGGGGTGGGATGTCGGTGGTCTATGAGGCGCTGGACACGCGCACGGGACAGCCGGTTGCGCTGAAGCTGCTGAGGCTGCCGCCGACCCTTGACGCCGCCGAAACCGACGCCCTCATTGCCCGCTTCGAGCGGGAAGCCCGAACGGTCGCCCGGCTGTCACATCCGAACGTCATCGGCATTCATGAGATCGGCGCCGTCGAGGGGCAGCATTTTCTCGCGATGGAATTCCTGCGCGGGCAGACGCTGCGGCAGAGGCTCACCCAAAGCCGACTGACAGTCCGTGATGCCTGCTCGATTTTAACGCAAATCGCCGGGGCGCTCGACACGGTCCATGCGGCGGGGATTGTTCACCGCGACGTCAAAGCCTCCAATATCATGCTGCTGCCGGACGGGACGGCGAAACTGCTGGACTTCGGCATTGCCCGCTCCCGTGAAGAAGCCGAGATCACCGCTGCGGGTGCAATTCTCGGGACACCCTCTTACATGGCTCCAGAGCAGGTGCGGGGTGAGCCGGCGACACCAGCGACCGATCTGTGGTCGCTGGGGGTGCTGAGTTACGAAATGCTGACCGGCCACTTGCCCTTTGCGGGCCAGGTAGTCGCAAATGTGCTGTATCAGGTGCTAAACAGTTCGCCTGCTCCCATGCTGGCCCTGCCGAAATCCGTCCAAAAAGTCCTGCGCCGCGCTCTTGACAAAGACCCAGCCCTGCGTTATCCGTCGGCAGCCGTGCTTGCTGAAGCGCTGGGGTCTGCTCTGCCGAAGTCTGTCCTGCCGAAGTTTGTGCTGCCGGAGCCGACTGCCCCGGAGCCTTCCGTAAAACAGCGAACGGCGCCGCGCTGGGCGCTGGGCGCTGTGCTCCTGCTGCTGTTCTTGGGTGCGTTCAGCGCCGCGTCACTGCACCGGGAACCCACGCCGATGAAGCCGAAGTTCGTTATCGCCGTCACGCCTCCGCCCTCCGCGCGAGTTATTCCGCCGCCTGCCGCACCGCCCGCGCCTATGATGCTGCTGCCGGTTCCGCTGGTCGCCGCCCGAAACGCTGGCACGCAGACGGAGAACAAGCAAAGCGGCATCATGCTGCCAAGGCCCCGCGAGCCGGTGCATATCCACGAGCGAAACAGCAATGCGTCACCAGGCCCAGGGCCGGCTGCTCCGGGAGTGGAGACAAGGACGGAAGCAAAACGAGTACCGGAGCCGCATTTTGTCCGTGCTGCCAAGCCGTCTGCTATCCCGGCAACGCAAAGTGCCGTGCGGCCAGCTCAAGCGCCGGACACCCTCCAGGCGCAAGCGACTGAACCGACACAGGCGGCAGTCCAAAGTGTCGCGCTCCCAGCAGGCGTCGACACCGACAACCCGGAAGCTGACGCACGGCTCCGAAAGTCTGCCTGGTCGCAGCAGGATAACTCGTCGGTGGCCCCGTGATTGGAAAGAAGCCGAATATGAGAGACAGAAACGAAAAGCTGGCCGTAATCGCCGGTAATCTAGATGAAACGCAAATGGTCAGCCTTCAAGATTTAGAAGAGCTGGAACGCCTGCAAATCGCTGGGGCAGAGACAAACGTCCCAGCAGTACGCTCCCGAAGGGCCGTCCCGCTCAGTGCTCTGCTCGGCTTGGTCGCGGCACTGGCTTTGATGGCGATGCTTACGGCAGTCTATCTGCACTCCAAAGCGCAGCCGG
>JAYVVR010000516.1:0-2515 GCA_043786835.1 Armatimonadota bacterium
ATCGCGCCTGAAATTCCAAGAATGAGCCGGGCCGTGCCAGGGCGACGGGCAAGCGAAAGCATCGCCGCTCCATAAGCCGACGCGCCGATATAACCGGCCATGACAATGAGCACCGGCCAGCCGCCGAGCGAGTAAGTCACACCGGAGGCATCGGGCTGAACGCCGATCTGCAGGACCTGCCCGCCGGTCAGAAGCGCTGTGAGTGCATGACTGCCTTCGTGGATAAAGGTTACAAACAGGCGCAGCGGATAGAGCAGCAGTGACAAAACTGGTACCAGCGAAATGCCTACCGACAGCGCCGTTGCCAGCAGCAGTCGGCCCAGCGCGGACCGCGAAGGCGTCGGGGCGGAAGTCGGCACAAAAGTCGGTGGGCGATTGGGTATCATTATCCCTTGAGTATACCCATGCCGTCGAACCCATTTCACCCACCCCCAACCCGCCTGCAAGTCATTCCGCCTCAATTAGCAGGAAATGCCGAGGTCGTTGGGATCGGCGACGATTTGTCGCCCGAAACTCTCCTTTGGGCCTACACGCACGGGATTTTCCCGTGGCCGATTGACGGTTACCCCCTGCTCTGGTTCTGTCCGCCGCTTCGGGCCATACTGGACTTCGATAATCTGCACGTCTCCGAGCGGCTGGCCCGCGCCCGCCGTGCATCCAAGTTTACGCTGACGATTGACAGGGCGTTTGACCGAGTCATCGCTGGCTGCCGGCTGTCACTGCGCCCTAATCAGCCCGGAACCTGGATTACGCCGGCAATGCTGTCGGCTTACCAAAACCTGCACCGGCTGGGCTACGCGCACAGCGTTGAAGTTTGGGACACGGATGGCGGTCTGGTCGGCGGCCTGTACGGGGTCAGCGCCGGCGGGGTTTTCTGCGGCGAAAGCATGTTCCACACCGTGTCCAATGCATCCAAGTTCGCCCTGCTGTTTTTGTGTGAGCATCTACAAATGCGCGGCGCAGGCTGGCTGGACATCCAAATGATGACGCCGCACCTCGCGGCCCTCGGCGCGATTGAAATCCCCCGCAACGAGTTCTTAGATCGTTTGGAACAGGAACAGGCACGCGGATTAGAGCTATTTTAGGTGTGGTACACTACAAGCACTGGAGATAAGATTATGGAAAAGACACAAGAGATGACAGGTGAGGAAATCGCGGGGCGCATGGACCCGGACGCCCGAGCTGAAGCGGAGAAGGAGCTGGCAGAAGTCGAGCCAGCCGGTTCGGAGCCGTTTCAAATGGGCGACGAAGGGCCACACACGCAGATTGACGACGACCCGATTTCCGAAGGCGGGTCATCCCGAAAGAGCCGACTATGAACAGACTTCGTCTGTATCAAGTTGATGCGTTTACGAGCAAAGTGTTCGGCGGCAACCCAGCCGCGGTCGTGCCGCTCGACGCCTGGCTGCCCGAGAGTGTCATGCAGGTCATTGCCGCTGAAAACAATCTCGCCGAAACCGCGTTTTTCGTTCCTGAACCGAAGAGCGGCTACAGCCTGCGCTGGTTCACGCCAACCCAGGAAGTCCCGCTTTGCGGCCATGCCACTCTTGCCTCGGCGTTCGTTGTATTCACTGAGATTGATCCGGCACTCAGCACTGCCGAGTTCCATACCCAGAGCGGAACTCTGACCGTTACCCGCGCCGGCGATCGGCTGCAAATGGACTTTCCGCGCCATGCGCTCGTTCCTGTCGAAGCGCCGCCTGCGCTTATTGCCGGACTGCGAGTACCGCCACGCGAAGTCTATTTCGTTTCCGAAAGTCCGAACTATTACGCCGTTTACGACACCGAAGCCGAAGTCCGGATCATCACGCCTGACTTTGCCACGCTTTGCCAGCTTTCCTCGCTCGGCGTCGTCGTCACTGCGCCAAGTACTGACTGTGATTTTGTCTCGCGCTACTTTGCGCCTAATCTCGGCATTCCTGAGGACCCTGCCACCGGGTCAACCCACTGTGCCCTTGCGCCGTATTGGGCCGGACGACTCGGTAAAACAGAGTTGTTCGCTCGGCAAGTTTCGACACGCGGTGGTGAGTTATTCTGCACTGTGACCGATAGCCGGGTGCTGATTTCCGGGCAGGCGGTGACTTATTTGCGTGGGGAGATGGTTGTTTGAATCAAGGAGTGCGTGGGATTGAAATCCTACGCTGTGGGGCGAAGCACCCAGTGACCGCCTTCGCAGGCACGAAATCTTTGTCCGCGAAGGCGGACAGTAGGCGTCTGAGCCCCACAGCCGTGCAATTCATTGGCACGGCTCTTTCGGCACGTTCCTATCCCATCGGCCGCAGGCTGTCCAGCAGTCGTTCGTCCGCCGTTTCGGTGTCGAAAAACAGCCACGACGTCCAGCCGTTTGCGGTCGGCAGGCCGAGGCAAGCTGCGGCGACTTTATGGATCGAGCCGCGATTCCCGCCTGCCGACACCGTGCCGTCGGCGTGAACGACGGCGTGGGTATCCGTGCCTTTCAGACGCAGCGTCGAGCCAACGAGGAGCCGCCCGGTCTCGACAAACGAGACGAACGGCA
>JAYVVR010000517.1:0-2515 GCA_043786835.1 Armatimonadota bacterium
CTGCGACTTCAGCCTGTCAACGAGGGCCGTGCGGATATCCGGGGCGGCATTGACTGCCGGCACGTAAACGGCGGCTTCCGTCTTTGCGGCGGCTCCAAGCGCCTTTGCCTGCTCTGAAATCTCGATCTTTGCCGCCGGCCCGGCTCCCGGCACGGTGGTTTTCGCGGTCGGCCTCGGCGTGTGCGGCTGAAGCTTTGGTGCAGAAATCGGATCAATGCTTCGAGCGCGGATTGCTTCGTCGTTTGTAATCTTCATTGGTTTTTTGCCCCCTTTGTCGGTGCGGCAGCCGGGCGATCATGGTGGGAACTTGTTACCAAGCCTCACTTTAGACCCCAGGGCTTTGCGTCCCCGTCTTTCGGCGGGTTTGCCTTGTCGGTTGATTTCGCGTTTTAGAGTGTCAATCGGCCACTTTGGCCGGTAACGTTTCTATTCTCGGTTAGGCGTGAGCGCTTCATTAGGGCAGAACTGGAAAAATATCAAGTATTTTTACGCGGCGGGAAAACCGCAAACCCGATCCCCAGTGCGATACCATCTTCGGCGGATGCGATAATCGGGTCAGGAATTTCCATTACCTTGCCGAGTATTCGGCGTAGGTTCATGAAAAAGAACGCCGACGCCACCGAAGAGGCCGCCCCGAGCGCTGCCCCGACTTCAGGCCGTTCCCCTTCGGCAAGAAATACCGCCGCCGCACAGACCCCGCCGGAAACCGCCCGTGCCGTCAGCGCTCCGGGGTCGGTCCGGTTCGGACACTTCGGCAGCTTATCGGCTACCAACTCACCCACCGCCATAAATTTCAGGACATTCGAGGTTGTTTGCTGTCCCAGTCCCTTCAGCGGTGATGCGTCCAGAAACAGTGACGGATTGTTCGCGAAGTAGTAGGAGGTCAAGGCCGGGGCCGACGCACACCGCATCCCAGCGACTGTCCCAATCCCGATGGCCTTCAAATAAATGTTCATGCATTTATCTTACCCAAAAACCGGGATGCCGCGCGCGTTAATTGCCGCCTGGATGGCCTGGAAACCGGCCATCTCGGAATACAATGGCTTTGAGTCAATCGGGCTGGCCTCAATCTTGAGTAGAGCGCTGCAAACGCCGACTGCCGCCGCCAGCGAGAGAACCAAATCTGCCGGCACGTGCCGAGCAGACCCCCTAGCCCCCAATAATGGGGGGACCGGACTACGGACGCGAGGCCTTTTGATTACGGACGCAGGCCTTTTGATTCCTATCTTGCTCCCCCATTATTGGGGGCTGGGGGGACAGTGAACTGGGGGGACGGTGATATCATTTCTACACAGTCTCTTAGACACACGAAGAGGAGTTCGATTTTGCCTGCTTACTGATCCGCCGGGTTCATTGGGACATAATCCAGTGGCACACTGTTCCCAGGACACGGACTCAGTCCACTCCGTAATAACCAAGTGTTTGGCTCCCGCTTACTTAAATCTTCTGCCCGAAGGTCTCAAAATCTATGGGAGGCAAATCGGTGACGCTGCGGCGGAGGGCCAGCTCCCACTGGACATGGATGCCGCGCAAATCCGGGTCGGCGGCAGTCATACGGCGGCGGCGATGCAGATCCAGCTCGTCTTTGCCGTAAAGAGCCAGGTCAATCGGCGGGCCGACCGTGACATTTGAACTCATGGTCGAGTCCATCGAAATCAGCGCGTACTTTGCTGCCTCTTCCAAAGGCGTTTCGGCGTACTGAATGCCACGCACCAAGATAGGACGGCCGTATTTATGCTCGCCGATCTGCAAAAATGGCGAGTCTTCGGTCGCCCGGAGCGGGTTTCCCTGCGGATAAATGAGATACAAGTCATGCGGCTGGCCCTTGATCTGACCGCCTAAGATAAAGTGGACGTTGAACCGGTAATCATCGCGCTCCAAAGCGGCCCGGTCCAAATCAGAGACCTGACGCACCTGTTCGCCGACGACCCGCGCCGCGTCGTACAGCGACGGCGCAGCGGCGAGGCCGACGCCCCGATCGAAGTCCCGGCTCAAAAGCGTGACAATGCTCTGTGTCAGCGACAGACTGCCACTCGCCAGCAGCACAAAGACACGCTCACCGGGCAGTACAAACGTAGACATCTTCCGGCAGACGTTCACTTGATCGTAGCCAGAGTTCGTGCGCGAATCGGACATCATTACCAAACCGTCTTTGGTAATTACGCCTAAACAGTAGGTCATCGTGTCTTGTTTCCCCTCATTGAGTCTCCTTATTCGCTGAACACTCGCCGAAATCCTGCGTCTCAACCACTATCACACTAAACTTGGAGAAACTGAACCATGCTGCGCCGCCTTTTACCGCTCGCTCTCGCCCTGACTATCTGCCCGCTGACGGCATTCGCCCAAACACTGCCCGTTGCCCAGGCACCGCCCGCGTCTACTGACCCTTCGGTGGCACCGGCTAAACACCCGCATCTAGGCGGCAAAATCTCAGCAGTGGATGCTGCCGCAAAGACAATCACGCTGGTGCACCACAAAAAGGCCGTTGTCGTCTCCGTTCCCGACACGGCCAAGA
>JAYVVR010000518.1:0-2513 GCA_043786835.1 Armatimonadota bacterium
GGGCTGGAAGTCGCGTACTCGCCCCCCACCGATGTCGGGACGGACCGGCTGGTGGACGCGGCGGCGGCGGTGCATAAGTACGGCGCTCCGTGCATTGTACTGGACTTCGGCTCGGCGACGACGTTTAACGCGGTCGCGGCTCCGGCGGCTCCGGGTAGGCTGCCAGTTTACTTGGGCGGCGCGATTTGTTTAGGCATCGGGCTGTCGCTGGAGACGCTGTTTGCGAAAGCGGCGAAGATTCCGCGTGTCGAGCTGGTGCTGCCGCTCCAGGCTATCGGCAATACTACGGCTCATGCCCTGCAATCGGGGATCGTGCTGGGGACACTGGCGCTGGTGGACGGCATGGTTGCCCGCTTCCGGGCCGAGATGGACGCACCGGACTGCCCCGTAATTGCCACTGGCGGCTTTGCGAATGAACTGCTGCCCGGCGCAGGCACAAGTATTACGCATTTGGAACCCAATCTGACCCTCGACGGCCTGCGCCTGCTGTTTGACCGGGCCGATTCGAGAGTGTTGTAGTGCGCCGTCTGATACTCCTGCTGGCGGTCTTTTGCGTCAGCACGGCGGGCCTGTTCGCCCATCAGGCACTGACCGAAGCGACCCCGCTTGCGATTGCGGCCTGGCGTCTCGGGCTGGCCGCAGTGTTTTTCGGCGGCCTGTCGCTGATCCCAAAAAGTGACGCGCAAAGCGGACCGCTGCCGCCCAGCGCCCGGTGGCGGCTTATTTTTGCGGGCTTCTGTCTGGCACTCCACTTTGTCACCTGGTTCGCCGCGCTCGACCGCACTTCAGTTGCCCGCGCGACCTTGCTTGCCTGCACGACTCCCCTCTGGACCACGGTAGGCGGGTTTGCGTTAGGACGCCGCCGGCCAACGCTTCGGGATATGGCCGCGCTTGGCGCTGCGGGTGTTGGTCTTTGGCTTGTGACGCAGGCGGCGGCGCAGACAGCGACCCACGCAACCCTGCTCGGCGACTTTTTCGGCCTCAGTGCGGGCCTTTTGTTCGGGACGTATCTCCTATGCGTTGAAGGCCTGCACGAAACAGTTTCCTCCCAGCGGCAGGTAACACTGGCGTATTCGGTTGCGGCGGGCCTGTTGTGGGCCGCGCTGCTCGTGCGCGGCGGGGTGACCCTTTCCTATTCGCCAAGCGTCTGGAAAGCACTGCTTGGGATGACACTTGGGCCGCAGATTTTCGGCCATACGCTCCTCAACTGGTCCCTGCGGCATTTCCCATCGTCCCTGGTCGCGTTTTCCATTCTGCTCGAGCCGATTATCGCCGCGCTGCTCGCCTGGTACCTGCTGGGTCAAACGCTGACGCCCGTGCAGCTTGGCGGCGGCGTGCTGGTGCTGGCGGCTCTCGCACTGGTCATCGGGCAAAAGACCCCGGCAGAGCGCGTCGAAGCGGAGGCTGTTGGGTAGAGCGGCTGTGGTATAATCTTATCAGCAGCGTTCGCAAGAAAGCAAACAAAGTAGCAGGATGCCGGTTACAACAGGAGACAATCTCGAACCGCTCATGGCCGGCACAGATTGGTTTGCGACGCAAGCCGTCGTAGACGCAGCGAAAGTGAATGCCTACGCGGAAGAGATGGCACAGGGAAACTGGACGTGGCTGCCACTGAACCGCCAAAACCCGATCATTGTAGACCAGTCAGGCAAAATCATGAGCGGTCATCACCGTTTGGTTGCTGCTCGGATTGCTGATGTTGTTGTCCCGGAGGCGGCGATCCAGCGTTTTCCCGGCATGACTTTCCGACCCGTCAAACTCTGGCACGATGTACGAGTTCGCTGAGAGAAGGTGACTTTTATGGGATTTGAATCGTATACGGTCGTTTTGACGCCTCAGCGAATGACTTTGCCGGCAGCAGACCGAAACGTAACCGGCGTCCAGCAAATAGTCGGAGAGTTGCAGCAAAAGTGGCCGGTCATTCGTCTGGATGAAGAGGAACTCTCCAGCCGCAGCTCTCCCCCGGCAAAGGGAGAAGCCTGCCTTGTTTATGAAACTGCACAGGGTTTATTTCAAGTGCTTCTGACCCCTTCACAGGGACAAGTCAGCGTATCGGTGCGTTTTGCCTACTGCAATCCTCGTGCCGTTTATCGGCCGTTTATCGAGGTTGTTTCCTGGCTGATGGAGCGTTATCGAATGCAGGCTTATGTAATGGCTTCAGACAGCATACCGGATTTGACCGACCCGCGTAAAGTTGCGGCTACGCTGATTCCGAGCATGGATTACAACCGCAGTTTATGGCAGACGGACGTGCGGACAACCGAAGAAGTGGTCTTGCGGCCCGCCGAAGCCGTCGAGCGGTTTGTCTCGCCTCGTGTCTTGAATGCATCGCTCACGCCAGCGTGAGCGGGAGCCGCCATGAACCAGCAGGTTGGACAGCTTTATCATGCTTCCCCGGTGCAGAGATTAACGCAAATTGTTCCGCATATCGGCACACATGGGCAAAACTGGGTGTATGCGACGGATGACATTGTAGTGGCGGCGATGTTTTTAGGAAGACTGGGCGGGGACTT
>JAYVVR010000519.1:0-2510 GCA_043786835.1 Armatimonadota bacterium
CTGTCCACCAGAGGGCAAACCCGGCTGACGTTATCTCTGCCATTCGCGTTTGCGGGCAGATATAAAGCTGGGGATTACGGTTTGGCCTGTAATCAGGGATAGGCGTAGGCGTAGGCGTAGACATAGCAAGTCCTTTGAGCGGGTGCGGCCCTGTGGGAGTTGACGGCTAGGGGGTGTCGGATTGTGCGAGGGTTCTAATATGCAGCGCGGCACTCGCGGTTTGTCAATCTTGCGTCAACGCAACTTTTACGGCGCAGTTTTCACGGCGGGCCGCCCGCGCAGCGCAAACCACAAATCATTAGGCGACTCCGGTGCATACTGCTCTGCCAGCCAGTGCGGGCAATGCCAGCCCGAAGCCTCTAATACCGTTTTGACGAACGCCGAGCAGATAGGCTTCACCATACCGCGTGTGCAGGAGAGCCACCGGTTCGGGACGTAGCGGCACAGCCCGATCAGCATATCAACCCACAACCCGTACTCGGCCTGGGTGAAATGCGTTGCCGCCGAACGCGCTAACGCCTCGTCTACCCCGCTGATTTCTACACTCCAGGCATAATCAGAGGGCACGGCAATACGGGAGTGCCAGCCGGTGAATATCATTTCGCACAGTGTCCCGTTGCTGAATATGACCGCGCAATGCGCGGGCACGTCGGCATACGCTTGACCCGGCCTACGGGTGTCAACCCTAACCAGTAGTGCAGTGAGGGACAAGCCGCCATGATAGAACGCAATGTGCATACAGTTACTCCAGGGCGGCTGGTTCAAGCTGCTTCTTGACTTCAAGGCAAGGCGGGCTGAGGAATAACTTGTCTGCTTCTTCGCTGTCGGGGAGCGTGCGCTTCTGCACCTGCCAGCCGAGGTCTAGGATGACCTGCGCCGTGGCAATGTCTTTGGGGGAGAAGAAATACGAAGCGTACTTCACGCAGTCGCCGTGTTTGCGTTTATAGACCCTGACAAAATCACCGTCTGTTATTTCGTATTTGCTCTCCGTGTTAAAGAAGCGGTACCATGCAAGCGAATTATCTTCCGTGATAACGAGCGCCGCGTTTGCGGTGGCCTTGATGACGTATCCAAGCGAGGAAACCTTTGTTTCCTCGCCGCATTTGTCTCTGCCGCATTTGTCTTTGCAGCACCGTTTAGGCGTACACTGTTCCAAAGACATGATTACGCCCTGCTTCCTGCAATACCTGAGTATGCGCTGATCACCCGAGTGTCGTCACGACGGCGTTCGCAAAGTAGCTGACAGTCACCGGCTGGCCTGTCGCCGGGTCAAGCATGGGCGTGCCGTCTGCGTTGACCCCAGGCGTGTCAAGAACGCTTTGCGCAAGGTACACAAGCGCTGAGGCTGTGACCTGTCCGTAGGTAGTCATACCAGCGGGGATAGCGAACCCGACGACGGCGGCATACAAGGCGTTGCCGAGCGCGGTGTGGTGCGTCACGCCATTGATAGGCACGTCGCCTGAGAGAAACGCCGCCGCGCTGTGATAGGCCACCCAGTCAACGCCGCCGGTGCGGTCTATGTTGTCCATAATGACCGTCGCGGGCAGGTACACGGCGTTTGGGTGAATAGAGCCGTCCGGGTCTGATACGGGCAGCGCAAGAGCAAGTGCGGACATGATTAAGTCTCCTGTAAACACCCGTAGGCGGCTTATAGCCGCCTACGGGTCGTAATTACCTAGTATCTGGACTAGTATCGCCTAGTATCGCCTAGTGCGTACTTGTGATATGGTAGTAGACAGTCGCGCCCGCAGGACGCGCCGTGTCCGTGTAGGTCAGCGTCCCCGTCGCCGGGGTCGCAATCACCGTGTAGTTTGCGCCGTCCGTGCTGCGATAGACCTTATACAGCGTTGCCGCCGGGTCTGCCGTCCATGTCAGAACAGGCTGAGACGAGCCGTTGCGCGTAATAGTCAGCGTGAGGATAGTCCCGGCAGGAGGGCCGTCAAAGCCGTAGGTGCTGGTCACGGCGGCGATATTTGCGTACTCGGTAGACACCAGGGTAAAGTTCGCCTTGTCGGTCAGAGCGCGGGTGGTTGCGCCCCAGACGGCGGTAGCGTTCGCTGCGGGCAGAGCCGCCACCTGCGTCCCTGTCGCCGCGCCGTAGGCTGTGAGTGCCGTGCCCGCCTCTGCCTGGGCCTGGGTGTCCGTCGCTGTCAGAAACGGCTTGCTGTCCGTGCCGAGTGCAGCCAGAAACTGCTCGAGTGCCTTGCTGCCCTGCACCACGCTAAATGCGTCTGTTGCGCCCGGTGTATTCGGCGTTGCCGTCAGCAGGTTTATCGCGCCTGTCCCGCTGTTCATTGACGTGATCGTTCGGGTCACGCCTTTATTCACGCCCGTCGTAAAGACGACTTTCGAGCCGGTGAGGTCAGCCGTGCCGACAAGGGCCGTGCTGAGTACCGACGACGTTGAACCTGCGGTCAGAACGCTCTGGTAGGTGGCGAGGGAGAGAAGCAGGGCCGAAACGCTGCCTTGCGCGGCGGCGGCGTTCGGGCTGTCTGCCGCGTTCGTTGCAA
>JAYVVR010000520.1:0-2510 GCA_043786835.1 Armatimonadota bacterium
GCTTCGGCATCCGCTTCCGACAGGGGGCGGGTGCCTTCTTTTTCGGCGATAGCTTTGCTTTCGACCCAGCCAGTCGGGTAAGTCAGCGTGTCAACCCAGTACGCTTTTGGCTTAGTAATCGTAATCGCGAGCGTCATTGCATCCAAAACTTTGACACCGGAAACGGTGAGTGCTTTGCCGTTGTAAACATCCATTGCGCCTTGAATGTCGTTTAAATATTCGGGCGCGACCGGAGACGACAGCTTCGGGTTCAGTGTTCGCAGAAGCGAGTACGCGGCATCGTCCGCCGTGACGGGCTGGCCGTTTTGGAACTTGACATTCGGGCGCAGGTGGAACGTGTAGGTGAGGCCATCGGGGCTGATGTCCCATTTTTCGGCCAGGCATGGCACGACTTTGTTATTGGTGTCGTATTGAACGAGTCCTTCGTACGCCTGCTGAAGCATTTGATTAGTTTCGACATCCTGGCACATGGCCGGGTCGAACGTGACCGGCGCGGTCTGCATGGCGATCCGCAGGGTATTTCCGCCGCCGGAGCCGCCGGTACGGTGGTAGCCGCAGCCAGTCAAAAGTGTCAGGGCAGTAAGAGCAGTAAGAGCAGAGAGAATAGAAAAGCGGGTGAGCGACTTCAAATCGGGCCTTTTTCGTATCGCGACGCTGCGAGGGTGAGATTGGTTATGTTAGGTGCGAGACGGGCATTGGTTGTGAATGAGTAATAAGCAAAAGCGTTGATTGCTGCAAGGGCGTGATGGTTGTTTCGAGGGCGTTTATGTCCTCGTCACCAATACGCCCTGTCTAGTGGCATTCGCTTCTAGTAGCATTCGTTATTAGCATTCGCTTCTAGTAGCATTCGCTAATGCCTAAGCGATAAATGTTTGTACGGCAGATGGCCCATCAG
Organism: Armatimonadota bacterium; assembly: GCA_043786835.1. Taxonomy (GTDB): domain Bacteria; phylum Armatimonadota; class Armatimonadia; order Armatimonadales; family Capsulimonadaceae; genus JANXMY01. The sequence goes on from JAYVVR010000520.1 coordinate 896, forward strand.
GCCATCATCGAGGCCAGACACATACGGCTTAATCAGCTCGACATCCTGCTGGTAATACAGCGGGATGAGCGGGACTTCGTCGGCGACAATTCGGGCCGCCTGCCGGTAGGTCGCGGCCCGTGCAGGCGCGTTCTGCGAGACATCGGCGGCGTCGCAGAGGGTATCGAACTTTGCGTTCGAATAGACCACATGGTTTTCCGAGCCGCCGGTTCGCAGCAGAACACTGTAGAAGTCCTGCGGGTCAAGATAATCGGCAGCCCAGCGAATATGGTAGCACTCCAGCGCGTTTTTGTCTTCCTGCCCCAGCATCGCAGCCCATTCGCTCACCTGCGGCTTCACTTGCAGGCCCAGCGTTTCGCTCCACATCTGCTGCACCAGAGAAACAGTTTTCGCGAGCTCCGGCTGGCCTTGACGATAAATCAGTGGGATCGGCGGCAGGCCGGCGCCGTTAGGATGACCGGCGGCGGCAAGCAGGGATTTGGCTTTCGCGGGGTCATACGGCAGGCCCTGAAACGACGCATCGAAGCCGGGAATGCCTTCGGCAAGAATGTCCTGCGCGATGTGGCGCTTGCCGGCGAACACGATCTGGACAATCTTGTTCTTGTCAACTGCATAGGCCAGCGCCTGCCGAACCCGGACATCGGCAAACGCCGGAAATGCTTTCTGGTTGAGGCCGATGTAGAAGGTAGAGGCTCGTGGGAACAGTTTGACTTGATTTTGCAGCGCCGGGTCTTTGGCATCGCTGTCAAGGTCGCCAGGCGACTCGAATTGCAGCATATCGAGATCGCCCCGGACATACTCATCGTGGCGGGTCCCTGCATCAATAATCACCGGCCGCTCGATGCCTGCAAGCTTCGGCGCACCGTCCCAGTACCCGGCGTTTGCGGTCAGCGTCGCTTTCGACGCCGGGACATAGCTTACCAGCTTGAACGCCCCGGTCCCTGCCCCTTTGCTGTCGTCGTCGGCAGACAGGGTGGTGTCGGGCTTCGCTTCAGCTTTGGAAACGACATATGCGGTCGGGTAGGTCAGCGTGTCAATCCAGTAGGCTTTGGGCTTTGTAATCGTAATCGCGACTGTGTGCGGGTCCAAAACTTTGACGCCGGTCAATTCGGTCGTCTTGCCCGAGTTCAGCTCTTTGGCTCCGGCAATATCGCCGAGGTAATTGAGGGCGATGGGGGAGCCGAGCTTTGGGTCGAGGCACCGGCGCATCGAGTAGAGAACATCGGACGCCGTGACGGGGTTGCCGTCCTGAAACTTGACATTCGGGCGCAGGTGGAACGTGTAGACTAGGCCGTTCGGGCTGACGTCCCACTTCTCCGCAAGGCACGGCACGACTTTGTTGTCGGGGGACCACTGAACCAGGCCTTCGAACATCTGCTGCAGCAAATCAATCGTGTCGCCGTCCTGCACCAAAGCTGGGTCAAACGTCGTCGGGGCCGTTTTGATCGGGTAGCGAAAGACATTTCCCGCAGGAGCCGAGGTCGCCGACACTGAATGGCGACCGCAGCCGGCAGCGAATAGAGGCACAGCAGCGCAGGATATGAGTGCGAAAAGACGAGGCGCGAGAAAACGGAAGCGAACGGTCAAGAGAGTTCTCCCTGAAGATTAGCGTTTA
>JAYVVR010000521.1:0-2509 GCA_043786835.1 Armatimonadota bacterium
AGGAATAAAGATGAAAGTTTTGTTTTCTATCGTGACCTTGTTTATGGTAATCAGCTTGTCTGCGCCGCAGCAAGCCCACGCCCAGCAAACGCTGTATGGGCTGCCGGCCCGGATGCGCGACTTGAGCGACCTTGAGCTGACAGACACGAACACTCTGACGCCGCCGCAAAAGACGGAAGTCATTTTGTCGTGGCTGGTCGAGGAACGCAATCACCCCAGCCCAACAACACAGGGGACGGGCGGCTCCCCGATTGACAGCGACTACCTTCAGGCGCAGATCGTCAAGGATCTAGAAGTGTGGGGCGACCCAAACGCCGTAGGCTGGGTTTTGTCATCCACTTCACTCAAAGATGAAGGACTGCGTGATATCATGGTTCTTGTCCTCGGCTCTATGGGTGACCGAAGCCAGCTTCCCAAAATTGAGAGCATTATGCAAGATAACCCAAATCCGTATCTTCGCGCAATTGCCGCAGAAGATTTAGGACTGTTGGGATCGGTCAGTTCAATTCCCGTGCTTGAAAAAGCTGCCAAAGACCCCTTCTTTTTGACGTTTGCAAGCGAGTCGCACGGTGGGAAAGTAATTGACTTCTACCCTGTGCGGCAAGTCGCGGGAGAAACACTGAAAGTGCTGCGCGACCCTGATGCGCTAAAGCTCAAAATGGAGCGAAACCAGTTTTTTGTACAGCGCCTGAACAATGCTCGTCTCTATGCGCGTCAACATAATCTGAAGCCGGAACGTTTTACGAAAATTGCCGACAGAAGCAGAGCAACTCCAAAATCGCCAATGGCCTGAACAAAAGCTTAAGCGCCTGGTCTCATATGCGTATGAGACCGGGCGTTTTTGTGTTTGGTTCACAGGGCGTGTTTCTTGACAAATGCTTCGGTAACTGCCAGAATGACGGGACGGAGAACACACACTATGAGCGATGTCTTTTTGATCCTGCATGGCTGGGGCGGCAACAAGCCGGCGCACTGGCAGGAATGGCTGGGAGAAAAACTGCGGGCGGAAGGACTGACGGTCCATGCACCCAAAATGGAGAACCCGACGAACCCGGACCCGGCGGCCTGGATGGCACTCATCCATGAGACATTGAAGCAAGTCCCGGCAGACGCGACCCTGACGGTGCTGACACACTCGATGGGGGCGATTAACTGGATGCGCCATGCGGCGATGTCGCAGGACGCCGGGTTCCAGCGGCCCGGCCCGGTCGCGGACCGGGTTCTTTTGGTCGCACCGCCGTATGTGGTCAAAGAAATCCCGCCGCTGGATCTCGCGGGAACAGCCGCGTTTTTCCCGCCGGTTTTATCGTCGGCGGGCCTTCAAGCAGTGGGGCGAGAGACGGTTTTAGTCGCATCGGATACTGATGATTACTCGACGTTTGACCAATCATCGGCGTATGCCGCCGGGCTGGGGCTGGAAATCCAAAAACTGCCGAATGCCGGACATATTTCGCCGTATTATGGCTACGGCGAATGGCCCTGGGTGCTGGACTGGTGCCGACGCCGCGCCGGCCTGCCGCCGATGCCGAACGGGGAAACGATGTCGTAGGAAGGCCCCCGCCCCCAGCCCCTCCCCCAGCAGAATGGGAGAGGGGAGCCAGACTAAGGACGGGCCACTTTATCCTACCATGCTCCCCTCTCCCGTCGGCGGGGGAGGGGCTGGGGGTGGGGGCCTCTTACGGGTCGACAGTAAACAGGCCGACCCTTGCCCAGCGCTCTTTACTGGAAATCAGCGCAAGCGGGGCGTCGGTGTCTACGATGCCGGTCCGCAGGTCGCGCAAAAGCGGCCGCTTGCCGTTCTTCCAGACCGAGACCGCTTCGACGGACGGCGGGGCGAGCAGTAGGAGCAGTAATTGGTCGGTGGCCCGGCAGACGAGCGGCAGCCAGTCCACACGGGCGCCCTCGCCGCCGGCCGCCTGCAGGCGCAGAAACGGCGCGGCGGCAGGGTCGGGCGTGAAAACGCGCCAGCCCAGCGTGACACTCGGGGCGTCGAAGTGGACTTGGGAGTCAGCCGCAAGGCCGGCCAGCGCCAAGAGAGACGACTGCTGGGCAGCAATCGTCCGCCACGACGACGCCCGGCTTTCTTCCGGCACGGCGGCAAGTGCGGCGAACGCATAGCGTAAATGCACGGACTGACGGAAGAGGCCATAGAGCCGGAAACCGATTTGGGCGCAGTCGTATAAGCCGCTGTGCAGGCCGTCGGCACTGAGTGAAGGCGAGTGAGCGTCAAGAGGCTGGGTCAGCAGCCACGCGCCCCATTCGGCAAGCGCGGCCCGCAATTTCGCGTTCGGCGCTTCGGCGTCGAGCGCCAAGAGCGCGTCAACGACGGCGGCAATTATCGGCGGCGGCTGAGGGTCAAACTCGCGCAGGCGGGTTTCCAGCAGGAACTCGGCGATGCGCCAGGACGCTTTAATCCAGACTTCGTTTCCCGTCGCCCGGTACGCTGCTGTGAATGCCCCAATCGCCTCGGCCCCGTCCAGCGCACACGGCGACGGAAGCGCTCGCCCGT
>JAYVVR010000522.1:0-7178 GCA_043786835.1 Armatimonadota bacterium
GTGCTTTCAAGACTTGGGTCGTGCGGATGGCATGGCCGAAGCCATGCCCGGTGACATAGTAGCACAGCATAGGCTCAGGCCAGTTTTAGCGTAAAAGTCTGCACCGAGCAGGGCGGCAGTGTCAGCATAATGGTACTGCCCGACGCTTCTAGGACTGCCTCAGTGACCCCGACAGCGTCCGGCTGCTCGGCGGAGTTATGGGCATCTGGGGCGCCGGAGAGTGTCCGTACTGTGCCGCCGTGAAGGGTGCCGCCGCGCAGGTCAAGTGTTACTTCCTGGGCGTCATCTTTCGACCGATTGCTCAGGCTGACAAAGAGCTGTCCGTCTTTTTTCGAGGCCGATACCGACAAGAGCGCAAGCGCCCCGCGAGCTTCGACAGACTCGAACTCGGTACGAACGGCTGCCGCGCTCCGGTGCGGGGCATACAAATGGAACAAGTGGTACGTCGGAGTCAACCACATCTTATCGCCAAGAGTCTGGATTGGAGCCTGCAAGACATTGACAATTTGGGCAATATTCGCCGTAGACACCGCCCGGCACCATTTGTGGAGGATGTCCATGACGCCTGCCCCGACAACCGCGTCGCGGACGGTGCTGGGCGCTTCGAACTTCGACGACACGGTGGCTTCTGGGTGCCAGATGCCCCACTCGTCGAACGCGATCCCGACCTTTTGCTTGCCGGCAGTGAAGAACTGCAGGATCTCGTCGGTAAACTTGATGTCGTCTTCGACAGCAGCGGCGGCCCCGAACGAGGCATAATACTCGGCCTCCGAAAAGGTCAGTGCTGGGCCGTGGGTCCAGTACTGATGCACCGAAAGATGATTCATCAACCCCAAATGGTCTTTCAGCGTTTCGACCAGCTTCAAATTCCAGGCGCGGTCGTTCAGGCCGCAGGCGACTAGCTGGATGCTTGGGTCGGCCATTTTCAGAAATGTCGCATAACGCTTGAACTCTTTGGCGTAAGTTTCGGCGTCGTAGTTGCCGCCGCAACCCCAGTTTTCGTTGCCTACCCCCCAGAACTTGACATTCATCGGCGCGGGGTGGCCGTTCGCCGCCCGTTCCTGCGCAAGCGTCGTGTCGGCAGTCCCGTTGCAGTATTCGACCCAGCCGGCAAGTTCCGCGACCGATCCCGACCCGACATTGCCCGCCAAGTATGGGTCAGCCCCAATCAGTCGGCACAGCGCGATAAACTCATGAGTTCCAAGTGCGTTGGTCTCGACGACGTTTTCGCCGCAGCTTTCCGCCCATGTTCGGGGCCTCGCTTCAGGCGCACCGATCCCGTCGCGCCAGTGGTACGAGTCGGCAAAGCACCCGCCCGGCCAGCGAAGCTGTGGTACCCCCATGATTTTCAGCGCGTCAACGACATCGGTCCGAAAGCCGCTTTGGTTAGGGATCGGCGAGTCGAGGCCGACCCAGAGGCCATCATAGCAGCAGCGGCCTAAATGCTCGGCAAAATGCCCGTGCAGGTACGGCGAGATCGTGCCTAAAAGCTCGTCAGTGTGAATTATGAGTGTTGTCATAGGGTTTTCTCCACAGGCAGATTCGGAAAGGCGAATACCCCCAGATTAGGGCGAACACAAGGTTCGCCCCTACGGGGTTCGGATTGGGACAGCAACGGAATGTAAGGCGCGAACCTTGTGTTCGCCCACTATTCCTGCTCCATCTTTCGGTGAATGAGTGTTGCGGTCGCTTGATCCAGCGGCTTGATGACCAGCGTGTCAATGTTGACATGGGCGGGGCGCGTGACGACCCAGACAATTGCGTCGGCAATGTCGTCGGCGGTCAGCGGGGTCATGCCGAGGTACGGCTTCTTCGCCCGCTCGGCATCGCCGCCGAAGCGCACCAAACTGAACTCGGTCATCACCAGCCCCGGCGCGACTTCCGTAACTCGAATCGGTTTCCCGACGAGCTCAATTCGCAGGGTTTCGGTCAGCGCCTTGACTGCATGCTTCGCCGCCGTATAGCCGCCGCCGCCGGGGTAGACTTCAATCCCCGCAACCGAGCCGATGACAATGATATGCCCCGCCCCGGACGATTCCAGCTTCGGCAGCAGGCCCCGCACCATCCGCATGGTCCCCAGCACGTTCGAGTCGTACATGGTCTCCCACTTCTCGTCAATGGCGTCCGCAATTGTCTCCGCCCCGACCGCCCCGCCGGCATTATTGACCAATAAATTGACCCGTGGAACTTGAGCGCAGAACGCTTCGACACTTTTAGCGTCGGTGACATCGAGGGTCAGCGCCTTCGCGCCGAGCGGCTCCGCGACCGCTTGCAGCTTGTCCATGCGCCGTGCGCCTAAAATGAGTTCATAGCCGGCGGCGGCGAGGTGCTGCGCCGTCGCCGCCCCAATCCCGCTGCTGGCCCCGGTCACAACTGCGATAGGTTTCTCTGACATTGATTTGCTTTCTATTTATGGAAGAAACGAGTAGACGAAATCACGCACTAAAATCGGGTATTTCTCTGATCCATACATAATATGATACGGTGCGTGGATTAAACTTTGCGTGATTTGTTTCGCCTGTTCGGCGTTCCCGAGAAGCCACGCCAAATACCGCTCGGTCGCGGCTTCAGCTTGCAGGCTTCCTGACCTTGCAACCTTACTAGCAAGATCATACTGCACACGCTCCACAAGTTCAGCCTGTACAAACTCTTTCTGTGTCAGGTGCGCCTGGGTTCCCACAATTCGGTTATGCCCAAGATCGCACTTCTCAGCGTATTCCGCTTCGGCTTTTGCGGATTCATCAGGAAAATGCTGGCGTCTGAGGGCGCTGACAATCGTATAGTCGAAAAAGTCCCCACCCCACTCATCAGTTCGCAACGCCCCGGACTCGTAAATGTCGGCATTATATTCCAGCATCGCTGTCAATGACTGGTAAAAAATATCTGGGTGATCGTCATGCGGCACATAAACAATCGGGCTGGTCAGTGAACCAGGCCTTGCGCCGAGACTTGCCGTGTAGTCACTGTCCATGCCGAATACCGGCAGCCAGCCGCCTGCCTCGAGGAGAGCAGGACCTGCAGACCAGCCGCCAGCCGCTGCGGACGGGTCGTTGTTTTCTACTACTATCGCATAGCTTTCGTTTAAATAGATGTTCCATTGGTGAACCGATTCCGCCAGTGGAAGGAAAGTATTTTGCCCAGACTTATCAAGTCCAAGACGGAACTCGCCCCAGTCCTGCCCATTGCGCCATTGGTAAAGCTCATAAACTTCTTCGGCGAGGACGAACGGCAGGCCGCTCACCGCCACGTCTATCTCCTGCCGGGTGAGACCGGGCTGAAGCAGGGCGACAAACGCAGGGTCGTTTCCCCGTGCCCAGCGTTCGATGCGTTCTAAGGCGGTAGTGGTTGACATGGGTTTTTGCTGATAAAAGAACGTGGGTTTTCGGGCCATATGTTAAAACATACGGCTACACAGCGAAGACGCTGCGAAGTACCGCTTCGCGGGACTCAATTATATCTGATCTTATCCTAACCCCGCGAAGCGGGTGTTTCGTGGCGTCCGCGCCGTGTAGCCGTGCAATTTATTGCATGGTTCTAATTACCGTACTCCTTCAGCACCCCGCCAAAAACCGCGCTGCATCCAATAACCCCTGCTGCTCAGCTTCGGGGGAGCCGGTGTAATCGCTGTCTTCCAGCTCAATCGAGATCGCGCCTTTGTAGCCGGTGTCCGCCAGAATGCGGCAGACTTCAATCCAGGGAGTGCCGCCGTGGCCGGGAATGGTGTAGCGCCAGGCGGACGACCCGCAAAACGGGTCGGCTTTGTAGACCGCCGGCAGCTCGTGGCCATAGTTGTACAAGTCGTCGGCGAGAATGAGCGTGTCTTTGCCGTGGACGTGGCTGACGCGGCCCGAAAACTCTTTCAAGAACCGAATGGGGTCAATGCCCATTCGCAGTAAGTGTGACGGGTCATAATTGATGCCGAGAGCAGGCGACGGGCAGGCCGCAAAAATGGCACGGAACGTTTCAGGGGTGCAGACAAGCGACCCCGAGCCAGGCCAGCCTTCGATGACTAATCGTCCACCGGCGGCTTCGAGCGGGGCGGAGATCGCTTGCAGGCCGTCAATCAGATACCCGAAGTTTTCGGCGCGGGGCCGGCTTTCGTCTTCGGGGATCATCACGGCAAAATAGTTTTGCGGGCCACAGGCGGCGACATACTCGCGAATTTCGGCGACGGCGGCAGTCCGTTTGGCGGTATCCGGCGAACTTAAGCCCGACCAGTTGGCCATGTCTACCGACCCGACCCGCAGCCCGGCAGCTTCAACTGCTTTGATGTCGGCGACCGTGCGGGACAGGTCAATCACGCCAAAGCCATGGGATTTGGCCCAGTCAATCGCCGCCGGCAGCTCACTTTGCCAGGCCCAGCCGCCGCGCCGAAAGCCAATCAGAAAGCCGCCCGTGCGTGTGGTCAATGGTGTCATTGTCTGTTCCTTTGGTGCCTTATCAGAGCGAAACCGCGTGGGCACCCTGGGCGGCCCGGCAGGCGTAGACCGAGGCAATCGTGCCGGTACGCTCTTTGTAGCTTTCGGCCAAAGTGCGGCAGAACTCGTCGGCGGCATCTGCATAAACAAGGTTGATCGTGCAGCCGCCCCAGCCGCCGCCGGTCATCTTTGCGCCGATGCAGCCGGGCAAAAGCGCCGCCATATCCGCCAGCAAGTCTATTTCAGGCGACGTGTTTTCGAATAAATCCCGGCAGGACGCCTGCCCCTCGGTCAGCAGACGGCCCATCGCTTCGGTGTCGCCGGAGTGGGTGGCCTCGCGCATTGCCAGCACACGCTGATCTTCGTTTAAGACATGCTCGGCCCGCTTGCGCTGGTTTTCGGGCAGCGCGTGCTTGCCGGCGTTGAACTCATCTAAAGGGACTTCGCGCAGTAGTTGCCTGCCGAAGAACGCTGCCGCCGCCATGCACTCCGCTCGGCGGGTATTATAATCGCCGCCGGTCAAGGCATGCTTGACATTCGAATCGCAGATGACCAGCGCGATGTCGTCCCGGCCCATCTTCACCGCTGAATGTTCCAGCGTCAGGCAGTCCAAAAACAGCAGGCCGCTCTCAATGCCGAACACCGACGCAAATTGGTCGAGGATGCCGCATTTCACCCCGACAAACTCGCTCTCGGCTAACTGACAAAGCCGCGCAATCTGCATTGGGCCGGCGTCATAGGGAAAAAGCTGCTTCAGCAGAAACGCCGACGCGACTTCAAGCGCCGCCGACGACGACAGACCCGCGCCGCCTGGAACATTGCTGTGAATCACCGCCGAAAAACCGCCGATTGGGACCCCCTGCCCCTGGAGCTGAAGTATTACGCCCAGCACATAGGACGCCCACGAGTTCTGCGGGTCCCGCACCAAGTCTTTTGCGTTAAACTTTGCCGTGCGCCGAAAGTCAGCCGCATGGAGCGTGATTGTGTTCCCCTCCACTGCCGATCCGACCATGACTGTCGCTTTGTCGAGGGCGGCGGGCAGTACAAAACCGCCGTTGTAATCGGTATGGTTGCCCATAATCTCGACCCGCCCCGGCGCCATCACCGCCGCTGTCGGCCCTGTCCCAAACTGCCGGGTGTAGGTCGCCACTGCGTTCTCTACCAGCCTAGTCTCGCCCAACATCATTTATCTTTCCTTCTGCCGCCTATACACTTTGACACCATTATACCGCGGGAAGCCGCTGATAGAGGCCGTTTGCCCGCGCCATCAGTCCGGTGTCTACCATTGCCCGCCGCAGGGTCGCGTAATCCTCATGGAACTCCAGAAGCAGAAAGCTGACTTCCTGCTCGGTGTAGGTTCTGCCAGTCTCAAACTTTGACACCAGAAACCGCAGAACGATTAAGAGTTTCTTACGCTGCGCCGGAATTGTTTTCAGCCGCCCGTTGACACAGAAATCGCCCAGCACTTTCGCTTCGTTCGCCGTCCATTCGCCGCCGTCTGCAGTAACCGGCTTCGCGTCCTGCTTTAAGGCCGCAAGCGCCGCATAGACCGGCTTCGGCTGATACTGCCACCGGAAGCCGTCACTTGCAAACGTTTCTGCCACCAGTCCCGCGTTCTTCAAAGTTAACATACAGCACATCGCTTGGACTTCAGTTATTCCTGCCTGCCGCGCCAGCGTGTGTATAGGCAGTGGCTCCTCGCAAAGAAGCCCCAACAGTTTTACTGTTCGTATATCTGCCAACGCGCGGAGTATTCGGGTAACGTTGTCCATAATCGTTGATGGCAGCGTGGGAGTAGAGTGCGTGGGAGTAGAGTGCGTGGGACTAAACTCCTACGCCTCAAACTCCCATCCCCCCCTCTCATGCCCCCCCCCTTTTGTCTCCGCCCTCATCTTTACAGCGGCCATTCAAGCTGCGCGTTCTTGCTCCTGCATTTGACTTGCTCGGAAGCGGCGTCAGCAGAGTCAAAGTAGGCTGCCGCACGCCGCTCGAACGCCTCCTGCTCTCGCAGCTTTAACTCTTCGCGCTCCGCCGCCAGACGCCGTTTCTCGTCCTGCCGCGCTTCCCGGCCCTGAATGGTCTGTGCCGTTGCCTCTGCTTCGGCGTGACGCCTGACCTCCGCGCTTCGGGTCAAGCTGTCGTCTACCACAAGCGCTCGGCCCAGCGGCAGCATTTCGCCGGCTTGGCACTGCTGCATGGCCCGGCCCACCGGGGTCTCAACGCTCACAAGTGTCACCTCAAAGCTGCCAACCGCGACGCAGCGCCCGCCGCCCCGGCTCACCAGGGCAAACGCCTCATATTCTTCGGTGACAGCAGCCAAAATTAGCACCGTTCGCAGGATGTCGCCGTCAAACGGCTTTTCCTGCCGCGCGTCTTCCTGCAGGCAGTGCTCAATCTCTTTCGGACTGGGCAGCATAGTTTCCTCCTTGATTATCAAAAAACCTATTGTGTCATCGGAACAAACGAAAATTTTTCAACGATGACCTCGAGTTCTTGGCCGTTTGCCGGTGGGTGGCCTTGAAAGAGCCACAGGTTGAGGTGAACCGGGAGCGGCTGCTGCGGCAGACGCTGCAGGTTGGCAGGCTGGAAAAGCCAGTGGGCATATTCGCCGCGATTGTCGCCGCGCAGGCACTGAACACGTACCGAACGGGCGGTGCGAGTGAAGCGCTGGGTCGTATCGGCAAGGCCGCTCGGGACCGGGAACGCATAGGACACGGCGGGCGGGCCAAGTTTTGCCTGCTGCGCCGTCGCCGGGTAAAT
>JAYVVR010000523.1:0-7161 GCA_043786835.1 Armatimonadota bacterium
CGGATGCTCGGCGCGGTATGGCCTGAACTGGATGTAGATGGCATGCCGACGAGGAAGGTAAAGGACTATGAACGAGCAAAATAAAGTGACTCTGCATCAGGTTTCAACGGGAGTACCAGAACTGGATACGGTGCTGGGCGGCGGCCTGCCGGAATACTCCTTTAATATCATCGCAGGAATGCCTGGAACCGGCAAAACGACGCTGGCGCACCAGATCATGTTTGCGAATGCGACCCCTGAAAGCCCGGCCCTTTTCTTTACGGTGCTTGGGGAGCCGACCTTGAAGATGCTCCGATACCAGCAGCAGTTCAGTTTCTTCGACGCCGCCAAACTGGAAAGCTCGATCCGCTTTATCAACCTCAGCGAAGTCGTGCTGGAAGGCGACCTCAGCGCTGTTCTTGAGCGCATCAAAGCGGAAGTGGAGGCAGCCTCTCCCGGCCTTGTTTTCGTGGATTCGTTCCGCACGCTTGTCCGCAAATCGCAGTCGGTCCCCGCCAGCGAGCTGGAGCTGCAAGGCTTCGTGCAGCGGCTCGCGCTGTACCTGACAAGCTGGCAGGCGACGACGTTTTTGATTGGGGAATACACGGAGGGCGAGACACAGAATAATCCTGTTTTCACAGTCGCTGACGGGCTTCTCTGGCTTTTTCAGAGTATCGAGCGCAACTCCGTCGTCCGCAAACTCCAGGTGATAAAGCTGCGTGGTCAGGAGTCCATACCGGGGCTGCACACGTTCCGTATTACTGACCATGGCCTGCAAGTATTCCCGCGCACCTATGGCCTCATCGGCAGGGACAGGGCAATGCCTTCTGAAAAGCGGCAGTCTACAGGTGTGCCGGGGCTGGACGAAATGATGGCGGGCGGCATCCCCCTCGGCGACTCCGTGCTGGTGGCCGGCCCTTCCGGCTCCGGCAAATCGGCGCTTGCCACCCAGTTCATCGCAGAAGGTGTCAGGCAGGGACAGCCGGGCGTGATCGCGATTTTTGAGGAGCGGCCTCGAAACTATGTCGAGCGGGCGGACCTTTTAGGCTTGGGGTTGGGCGAGAAAATTGCTGACGGAAAATTAAAGATCCTGTACCTGCGTCCCCTCGATTTGTCCGTAGATGAGGCCCTGCGGGCCATGCTGGATGCTGTCGAGGAGATCGGGGCGCAGCGGGTGGTGATCGACTCCATGACCGGCTTTGAGCTGGCGCTCGCTCCCGCGTTCCGCCAGGACTTCCGCGAGTCGCTGTACCGAATGATTGTCGCGCTGACCGGAGCGGGCGTGACGGTTATGACGACGGTAGAAACCGTTTCATCTTTCACCGATCTGCGCTTTACCCCTCAGGCAATTTCTTTCTTGAGCGACGACATCATTTTACAGCGCTACGTTGAAATCAAAGGCCAGCTTCGGCGAATCGTGCTGATTGTCAAAATGCGGGGCGGCAACCACAGCAAGGAAATTCGAGAATACGAGGTCACGCCGGAAGGCCTGGTCGTCGGCAAGCATATGTCGGACTACAAAGGCCTCATCAGCGGCCTGCCGGAACGGCAAATCTAACGTACCTGTGTCCAAAGAACCAAGCGATGTCTCCGAAAGTAGAACAAACCATGATTATTGCAGACGCTGATGCAGACCATGCGGAAATGCTGGCGATTAACGAACGGCTTGTTATTGCGGGGGTCCGGCAGCAGGTGTTTGCCGAAGCCGCTTTGCGGGCGGAGCAGCGCTTGCGCGACCTTCTGCACGGGCTGGATGCTGTCATCTGTGAGGTGGAGCTGCAAACAGGAATGCCGTCTTTTCTGAGCTTGCAGGCGGAAACATTTCTCGGCCATCCGCTGGGCCGCTGGCATTCTCAGCCGAATTTTCTTGCCGAAATTGTCCACCCTGATGACCGCGAGCGAGTTTCTGCCCTGTTTCCGGCATTTTTAGAGGCGCGTCAAGACTACGAATATGAGTTCCGCGCTTTGTCTACGGACAGCGAATGGATTTGGATGCGTAACATCGTGAGCCTTGTGTCCAGTGCCGCCGGGACTATCGAAAGCCTGCGCTGCGTGATGGTGGACGTCACCCAGCAAAAGCGAGCGGCGCAGGAACTGGAAGCCGCATACCAGCGGGAGAGGAACATTGCGGAAACCTTGCAGCGCTCCCTACTGTTCATGCCGCCGGAGAACTCGTTTCCGGGGCTTACGGTCAATGCGCTGTATGAAGCCGCTTCCGACGATGCCCTGGTCGGTGGAGACTTCTGGGACACGTTCGCGTGTGACCATGGGCATGTCGCTCTGGTGCTAGGCGATGTGATGGGGCACGGCCTGCCCGCCGCACTATTCACCGCCGAGCTGAAATACGTGCTGCGTGCCTTTGTGCGGGAACACGAGCAGCCAGGGCGGATTCTAGAGCAAGTGAATAATTACTTGTGCGAAAGCCACCGGCTTTACTCGGAAGGGCTGAATGCCGAAGGTGACGACGCGCCGGTTTGCCTCGTCGTGATTGTTCTTGACACGGCAACGGGGGAAGGTATGGCCGCCGCCGCAGGAATGGAGCCGCCGCTGCTGGTTCGCCGCAGCGGCCAAATGGAGGAGTTAGGAATCAACGGCTTGCTCATTGGGTTCGAGCCGGGGACGCAGTATGAGCAAATGTCGTTTCGGCTTGGCCGGGGCGACTTAGTGCTCCTGACAACCGACGGCGTGACTGAAGCGCGGCGCGGCAAAGAGCTTTTAGGATACGACGGCCTAATGCGGCTGGTGCGGGAAGCACAACCGGCGAGAACGCTGAAAAAAATAGGGCAGGCCCTCCTCGACGGGGCGCGGGACTTCGCACAGGGAGTACTTAAAGATGATGCCTGCGTTCTTCTCGCTCGGCGCCGATAGTATTTTTTCGCCCCTCTGCTGAGCGGACGCTAGGTGAGGATTTATGAGACAGCGGAAACTCTCTGCGGACGGCATTCAAGGCTTTGCTCAAAACATTATGGACACTATGCGCGAGCCGCCGCTGATCTTTGATGCTGCGCCGCGTGTCCGAAGCGCCGATAGGGCGTTTTGCCAGATGTTTGAGGTCAGTTTTTGACGGCTGCGCGCTCGAACATGACTTCCCGGTAATTGGGCGCAAAACCGCGCTCGGGTGGACATATGGCGAGCGCCGGCCTCAGGCTAACATTCTGCAGGCTGGCAGTGGAAGCACATCGCGCTGCAGGCTGGCAGTGGAAGCGCATCGCGGCCGAGAGTGTTTCCGCTCGGCGAAATGCGTCAGTATTCTTTGGCGATGCCGCTCAGATTTCGCATCAGCGTCAATGCATCGGCATAGGAGCGCTGCCAGGTATTACGGCCAAAAATCAGGCCGGTCGCGCCGGCGGCGAACGACTGCCGCGCTTTCAACAAAAGCTGATCGTCGGGTTCTTTTTCGCCGCCCGAAATCAAGACCAGTGTCTTGCCGGCGCTTTTGATGATGCGGGCGATTCCTTCTTCCGGTGTAAACGCTTCAGTGTCATACGGCTTCGGGGATGCCGGGGTCGGGCTGTGAGTCGGAAAATTGACTTTGACCACATCCGCGCCCATTTCAGTGGCAACGCGGGCAGCGTAATCAATTGCCCAGACACTCTCCTTGCCGCCTTTGGCTTCAACCGCTTCGCCGCGCGGGTAGGCCCAGATAATGGTCGGAATGCCAAACCGCTCGGCGTCCCGCCGCACGTCTGCCCACTGAGCAAAATCGCGGTCCTGCGCCGGCGAGCCGACATACAGCGTGTAGCCGACCGCGTCCGCCCCGAGTGCAACGGCCTCTTCGACCGAGGCATTGCATGCTGAGAACGATTCGGCGTCGGACGGAATTTCGGTTTTTCCGTTCAGCTTCACAATCAGCGGCAGACGTCCGGCGTAGGGCCGGCTGTACTTCTCGGCGAGGCCATATTGGAGTGCGATGCCCGAATAGTTCCCATCAATCGCCAGCTTGAACTGGAAGTTTGGGTCGGCGGAGTCAGGGTTTGCGAAGAAGTCGCGCGGGCCATGTTCGAGGCCCTGATCAATCGGCAGGAGCAGCAAAGTTCCGTTGCCAGGGCCGTGTTCGTGGAGCAGCCGGTGCAGGCGAACTTTTTTTCCGGTCGAGAGTTGATCCATATCGTCGAGCGTCAATCGTTGTGCCATTGTTGGTATCCTTTAGGGGAGAGCATCTGCCGAAAGTTTTCCAGCAGGCGGGCGGAGATTAAACTTAGGGATGAGACCGCACCTGGCCCAGCCAAATGCCGAGCCGGACCGCACCGTAGCCGGAGACGACGCTCCCAAGCAGGTTCCCAAGTGCCGCCCAGGAAATGCCGAGGGCTGCCGATTCGTATTCGAAGGTCGAAAACGTGGTATACGCCCCGATAAAGCCGATAGTAACGCCGAGCCGCCAGTTCGGATTAGTCAGCACATGGCTAGAGATCAGCGCTGCCAGCAGCCCCAGCGCAAATGAACCTGAGATATTGATGATAAACGTCGCCCAGGGAAAGTGCGGCGCATAACGGCTGGAAACGGCGGTATTGATGAGAAAGCGGGCAATCGCACCGAAAAAGCCGCCGATGCCGACAATAAGGCATTGCTTGAGCACGGAGTCCATAGAGACATGATTGTAGCATGGCAGGGGAAAGGAGTCAAGGGCAATCGCCGCGCCGAGGCCGCCGAAACCCTGTGCGCTTAGGCGCAAGAAAGCCCGGGCTCAGTCAGACAAGTTCGGCGGGGGCAACCTTCGCTGACGCCCTCTTGTCCGGGTCGAGTTTGTCTGGATCAGGACTTTTGCCGCTTTTGCCCTAGCTGTCCTCGGTGCTTTTCTCTAAGAACAATCTCGGAACCTGTCGCCATCGAGCGAAAGCTACCCCATCCCGCACGGGCAACCTGAGCGACGTGGATCACAAAGTAGACAGCGAAAAGAATGGTCAGCCAGAAATGTGCGGCTTTGGCCCCGTCTTGGCCACCGAATGGCAAGGCCGTCCAGCCCAAATCGTCGGGCTTCCAGAGTGCAAACTCTGTGACCGTCTCCAAAAATCCCATGACGAAAACGCCTGTGTAGGCGATCTTCTGGGCGGCGTTATACTTGCCTTTGGGCGGCAGGTCACGGCGCAGGCCGAGGTCATGCAGAACCACCTGCCACGCCTGACGCCACAACTGCCGGTTCGGGATTAGGTAGTGCCACTGGCCGAAGACGCTGCTGCAGAGCGTGTAAAGCACGCCCGCGACCGCAAAGGGCCACATAAACAAAAAGTGGTAGGCCAAACCCTCATTGCTGCGCTCCCGCAGATGCAAGGCCGTGTAGAAGCCCTGCGGAAAAAGGTGAAACACCGTAACCGGACCGACGCCCAGGCGGAAGTTGTTGTTTTCCATATAGAGCAGCAGCCCGCTCCACGTCAGCACCACCTGCTTAGAGACTGTGTAAAAACGATTTCGCCGTCACCCCAGTTCGCCGTCCCCCCAGCCCCCAATAATGGGGGAGCAAGATAGGAATAAAAAAGCCTCGCGTCCATAATCAAAAGACCTCACGTCCGTAGTCCGGTTCCCCCATTATTGGGGGCTAGGGGGGCTGCTCGGCTTTCTGTACAGTTTCTTACTTTCGATTTGTTTCATCGCGTGTTGGCTCGATTTCGTTGGCTGCCGATAAAACTGCCCAGCCTCGAAGACTTTACAGCGCAACCGTCTTACTTGGCCCCGCCGTGAGAACTTCAGCAGGATCACGCCAGCCCATGCTCTGGCCGTCGCGCATCAGAAGCACCGAGTCGGCTCCTTGCAGCATTTCGGGGTCATGCGTCACCACGACAACCGTTCCCCGCTCCCGGTACGCCGACAGCAAATCCACCACGAGATGCCCGTTGGCATGGTCTAAAGACGCCGTCGGCTCGTCGGCGAAGATCACATCCGGATCGTTCATCATCGCCCGCGCCACGCAGACCCGCTGCTTTTCGCCGCCCGAAAGCTGCGACGGCAGCTTATCCGCCATGCCGGAAATCCCAAGCTGCTCAAAGTAACCAAGTGCTTTACGCCGCGCTTCGGCGTCCAAAATGGGCGCACCCATCAAGACATTTTCCATCGCCGTCTGCCAGACCAGCAAATACGGCTGCTGGAACACAAACCCGAACCGCTGGCGGCGCAGATCAATCAAATCCAGATCGGTGTGCGACCCAAACTTATAGCCGCCGAGATTGACATCCCCCGAAGTCGGGCGCTTCAAGCCGCTCAGAATATAAAGCAGCGACGACTTCCCGGAACCCGACGGCCCCATAATTCCAACAAATCGTTTGTTCGGGATTTCAATGCTGACTTCCCGCAAGGCATGGGTGCTGCGCTGTCCATCGGTGTAAACAAGCGAGATTTTATCAGTGGACAGAATAGAGTCGGACAAACGTTAACGTCTTTCTATGATCGTGACCGGGTCCAAATGGGACAAGCGGTAGGAAATGGTCGCGACGGCAAACAGCGTGATGCAAACTGGGATTGGCAGGGTGTTCCAATACGACAGCGGATCGCTTGGATTAATGAGCATCCCGCGCGGCTCGAATACGCTGCCGCGCATCAAACTCAGAATGCTCCAGTTCACCAGGACGCCGAGTATCCAGCCGAGCGAGGTCAAAATCGCCGTCTCGGAAACCGCGTGCCAGACCAATGTCGAGCGCCGGATGCCGATGGCGGCAAGCACGGCGAATTCACTAATCCGCTGGGTAAAGTAGATGTTCGACAGCATTCCTGCCATCAGCGCGACTACGAAGATGACCGTGCCATTGACTAAATGCATAATTAGGTACATGGACGCCAGCGAGCTGCGAAGCGTTTTGACGAGGTTATTGAACGACAGCACCTGCACCTGAAACTTGTCCAGTTTATCAAATAGTGCGTCCCCTACCCGGCCCTGCTCGCTCGGGTTTGTCGTCGTGACCAGCACTGAGCGCGGCACCTGCGAAAGAGTCGCATCGGTGAACTGCTGGGACGTAAACGCCATCCAGGTCGGCCCTCTGAGTATCCCCACAAGTTTGATCTTCGCTGGGGCGGCCACAAACGTTCCGGTGTCGAGCGGCGACGCGATAATGTCCCCAATTTTGACTTTTTTGTTCCGGGCCAGCCCTTCTGAAATCACTGCTTCGGGTTTCCCCGGCGTCGGCATCCGCCCGCCTGCGACTAAGCTATCGCCTGCCCGCTTTAAGAGGTAATCCCGGTCGGCATCCGTGACCC
>JAYVVR010000524.1:0-2490 GCA_043786835.1 Armatimonadota bacterium
GGCTTTTGCCAAAGCCGCTTGCTCGTCGGCGGTTAGGACAACTATCTTGACTTTCGGCATAGTGCCGATAGTCTAGCATATTTTAGAACAATTACTTAACACCCTAATCCTGGCTTTGCATACAGCCATCATTTCCTTAGGAGACCTATCGCTCATGGAGACATTGCGGATCGAAACCAGCCTGCGCCAAGAACAAGACATTCCCGTGCTGGACGTTACCGGCGAAATTGACATTTATACGACGCCGCAGTTTAAAGAAGCGGTCTCGGCAGCGATTGACCAGAACAAGCCCACGATTGTCATTAACATGGCAAAGGTGACGTACATGGACAGCAGCGGCTTCGGCACCCTGCTGTCTGCCACGAAGCGTTTGCGTCCCCTCGATGGGGCGCTGTATTTGTCCGGCTGCAACGAAGCCATCCAGAGAATGCTTCAAATCACACGCCTCAACACGATTTTTGGTGTCTATGCTACCGAAGCTGAAGCCCTCGCCGCTGCGAAAGCGGTCCCTGCCGAAGCGATCCCGGCTTAGGAACCTCTCCCCAGCCCTCTCCTTAGAGACTGTATAGAAACGATTCCGAAGTCCCCCCCCGCCCCCAATAATGGGGGAGCAAGATAGGAATCAAAAGGCCTCGCGTCCGTAGTCCGGTTCCCCCATTATTGGGGGCTGAGGGGGCTGCTCGGCTCTTTATACAGTTTCTTAGGAAAGGAGAGGGAGCAAGATGTGAAGCCCAAGATGCCAAGTCCAAGACGTAGCGCAGCCACTTCCTGCCTTTGCTTCTCTCAACACTCTCCTTTCTTAAGGAGAGGGTGGCCGAGGAATGAGGCCGGGTGAGGTTCTCCGCCACGCCGCCCAAATCCCCGCCGCCGTTCCCAGCGCAAGGCACAGCAGATACAATCCCACCCGAAACGCCGTCGGCTCATAACGCATTTCTATCGAGTTGTTCATAGCGACCAAACCCTGCTGACGTGCTGTGAGTGTCACCGTGCAAAATACATCCGGCCCCTTGGTGAGTGCAACTGGCTCGTTGTGGAAAGATGCGTTCCAGCCAGGATACCATTGATCAGCGACTGCAAGCTCGTGCGGTAGATACTCTTCGGTCACCAGTACCACTCGCGTCGGTGTCCATGACACGTCGCGAATCTCACCTGTTGTGTCCCGTTTTTCCCCAATCACCCGCACACGCGGCAGGGCCTCTTTGTCTTCATAGACGTAGCTCCCTGCGTCTTGGAACACCGGCATTAAGCCGGGCAGCGGCGACTGCGAGACAGCGTAACGCGCTCCGGCCTGCCGCGCTTCGGGAGACATAAAGCCGTTCGTGAAAACCATATTGCCGTTCTCAGGCGGGGCAGGGGAGCCATCGTCAAGCCGCGCTGCAAACTGGAAATACTGGCCGGTCAAGAGCGAATCGTAGCCCTGTGTGTCATCCAGCCCGTAAACCATCGCCGAGTTCGGCGGCAGAATCGCCGCCGGCGGCTCATACAGCGGCCAATGCTTATTGAGCGGCATAATGCGCCCGTCGGCTTTGTGTGCCTGCAAAAACGCGATTAGCGGTGTCATGGGGTAAACCGCCGACATTGGGGCAGTTCGGTTGAAGCCATAGCCCGCCGCCAATAAATCAATCGCTGTTAGGACGACGAATGCCCCGCCAAGCCGCGAAGCGGTCAGGCTGCCGCGCCAATGAAACCAGACGATAGCGGCAGCGCCCAGAAGTATGCCGGCAGGCAGACGCCATAAGTCGCTTTCAGTGGCGAGATTGGACGCGAGTGTCCCCACCGGGTAGTTTGCGCCAATCCAAATACCGGTGAATGTTAACGCCCCGGCGGCAAAAATGCCAAGTACAAGTGCGGACTTGGCGAGCGCTTTGACATCGAAACGGCGAATGAGCGTGTCGAGGCCGACAGCGGCCAGCGCAGGCAGGCAGAACGACCACAGGACCAAAATCCGGCCCGGCGAGCCGGTCTGCGCCCAGCCGGGAATACCGAAAAACAGCAGCGTGTTCAGCGGCGTTCCCAGCGCCAGCAGCAGCGAGACAAACGCGGCGCTCGCGAAAAAGCGCGTTACCGAGCGTGTGCGCCAGGTAGTCAAAATCGCGGCAATCGCCAGCAGCAGTGTCAGCACCCCCCCATAAAGCGCGTTTTCCATGTACGCGCCGGGGCCGCCGTTTGTGCCAATCCCCCAATAAGTGCCGCGTGTCGGGCTGCCGAAAAACCCCGGCGACAGCAGCGTGACTAGATTGACTGGTGGCACAGCCAGATTGACATAGCCCGCGTAGGCGGTCAAGCTGACGGCCCCGCCCGCTCGGTGCGACATCCGCGAAAGCTCGACCGACGGCAAAAGCTGCGGCGCGGCAACGCCCAGCATCAGTGCAACCGCAAGAAGGGCGGCCCACGTCAGCGGCTTCCACGACGTTTTCAAGAGAGGAAGAATGCGAAATAGGGCGTAAGCCGTAATGAATCCCAGACAATAAGCCGCGATCTGGAGATGCC